>JBMOHG010000143.1:0-7702 GCA_049317965.1 Paludibacter sp. | reverse complement strand
ATTTTTTTGCGGATGCGCGAACGAGCTACTTCTACTCCTTTGAGCGAGATATTCATCAGATGTGCAATGTCTTTACTCGACAAATTGAGGCGTAAATATGCGCAAAAACGCAAATCGTTTGAGGTAAATTCGGGGTAAGTAATATGTAAGTTACGAAAGAAATTTTCGTGTATCCTGTCGAAATTAGTTTGGAAAATGGCCCAATCGTCTTCCGAAGATAAATTTTCGTCGAGCAACCGAATCAATTTATCGTAGTATTTGTTTGGATATTGAGATCCAAGGGCAGCCTTTTGATTAATTATTTCTTCTTTTATACTCACCAAAATCTCGTTTTTCTTGATAATCGTCATGGTCGAAACAGCTAGTTCCTTGCTCTTTACGGTCAATTCCGATTCAAGTTTCTCGTTTTGTAATGCTACAATTTTTTGTTCTCGTTTTTCAATCTCCTTGCGGCGAATATCTTCCTGTTCTTCGTGAATTTTTTCTTTTTTAATTTGAAATAACCGTTGAATATACAGGTAAATACCAATTACCAACAAAAAAGCCAGCAAAACATAGAATAATTTTGCTCCCAAACTTAAATAAAAAGGCGGTGCCACTACAAATGAATATTTTGTTTCTGAAAGTTTGATACCACTTTTTGTAAGCACCTCAGCCCTCAAAGTATATTCACCATAAGGCAGGTAATTATATTCCTTGCGCGACAAAGTGGTGGGTTCACTCCAAACTTTGTCTAATCCTTCTAATTTATATCGGAAACTGAAGTTATTGAGGTTAGTGAACTGTGGATAAAATACTGTAAAAATAATATTATTCCGATTATATGATGTACTTGGTTTTGATTCTGGTTGAAGTGGTAAATATAAAATTTCTTTTGATTCATCGTTAGATGTATGAATACTCCGAAACTGAAGTTTTGTATTTCTACTTCGCTTTTCAGCAATTTCAGTATGGTACAATGCCAATCCGTTTTCGAGAGTAAACAAGCATTCATAGTCTGAAATTGGAATTACATTCTGATAATCATCAACTGTTTGGTTCAAAAACAACTCATATTGAACTACATCCAACAGTTTTACTTCGCCCGGCTTAACCTGTACCAATGCCGATTCTCCATCGCGGACAAACCAATATAAATCCGATTTGAAATGGCAAACCCTATATGAATGAGCAAAATAACCCAGACTACGATTTATTTCATCGTAAGGAATTATTTTTTTCTTGATATCATCGTAAGTGTAAAAAGCCGTGTTGTCGGTAAAAACAACCCGATTGTTGATAGAGAATACATTAATCGGATATTTATTTTTATTATCCAGCGAGTTGAAAGTATTGATATGTTCAATTTTCCGTAAATCGGGACTTAAACGGATGGCATATAAGCCCTGATGCAAATGACTGGCCCAAATAGTGCCGGTATAGTCTATTTCGACATAACGAATTGGATTTACAAAATTGTCAACTGTATGACTAAATGTCCAGATTCCATTTATTTTCTGGTAAATACACAATTGAGTATAAGTGCCTTGTACAAGTATTTCTTTGCCATAAATAGTACCTTTTGTAATACAAATTCCGCCTTTAACGGGTGAGAGCAAGCGGTTTTTTTCGCCCGAAATATCGTAAGTTTCTTCATTATTTCCGCAAATCTGTTGATTGTCAAATTGATTAATGCTCCAGACCTGTCCTTTGATTTTTGATTCTAAATGTAGGTCACCAATACTTTTTTTGTCTGGACTTAATTTTGCTTTGTAAAGACCCTGATTTGAGCCAATAAGTAAGTTTGGAGCATTATATGTTAGCGAGTAAATGGAGCCAACCGAAGGATTAAAAGAATGAATATACCGCAAAGAAGAATTAAGTTGGAGCAGCGATATTCCTTTGTCCAGCGCCAACCAAAGATTATTGTCACGATCGCAATGCATTCCAAGTACAGTGTTGTTTTGTAGCACATTAGAAGTGTTCAATGTCCACAATTTTTTCCCATCTTTGCTAATGGCTGTCACACCGTTAAGAATTGTGCCAATCACAATCAAACCATTGGGCATCATTACCGCACGGTTTATTTCTCCTTTTTTCAAATCAAAATCTGCTTCTGTTTTGAATGCAATGATATTTTTGCCATCGTACAAAAAAAGCCCATCTGATTTTGAAGCGAGCAAAGCACGTGTTTTATCGTAAGTAAGTACCGAAATAACAGGACTTTTGAGAAGATTATTTATAACAGGAATAAATGTTTTATGCTGGCTATCAAGCGTACTAAACCCAAATTGTTCGGTATGAGTGAAAATGCTATTGCGATAAATATTAAAAAACAAAAATGTATAAGGACATCGAATGCCATTTACTTCGTCATTTTGATAGGTAAAATAGGAGGTGAATGATTGAAAGATGATTGTGCCATTGAATTCCAGAATATTCCAGATTTCATCGTTTTGCATCTTGTAATTTTTTAATTTTGCTGATAAAGATTTGTAACGTAATTGTCCCGATTGATTTCTTTCGTAATAACCAAATTCCTCAAAAGAACCTACAAAAATACGCTTATCATTGGTTATCATTAACGATCGAACCATCTTGTTTTCAGGCATTTTATGTGTTTCCCAAACCGAGCCATCGAATTGCAACAAACCCTGATTATTTCCAAAATACATGATGCCATCAGCATCCTGACCTACTGCCCAGTTTTGATTGGAAGCAGCGTAATCCTTCTTACTAAATTGTGTAACTATGGGTGTAAACTCCTGAGCAATAGAAAATAGGGTAATAAATAGGAATGAAATTACCAAATGATTTTTCGAAATTTTATTCATAGGTTTAATTCATTGTAGTTTTGATGTGATTTTCGTTTACAAATTACGGAAAGTTCTATGACATGACAAAATAATTTCAGTTTTATCTATCATTTGGGGCTAAAACTGAATACATTTTAAAATAAAGTCAAAAAACCGAAATGTTTCTGCTACAAAAAAAACCAACAATTGATTAAATACTTACTTTTGTTGCATTTTTAGAAATGGAACACTTTTTGTCTAAAATAAAGGATACAAGTATCCGTTTTAAAGAAGTACAAATACAAAAACATTAGAAAATGATTCTTTCAATTATTCTACAAGCTTCACTTATTGTTGACAGTGTTAGTTCATCAGTCAACTCCATTCCTGTTATATCGAAACCTGCCGTACTCTCAACCTGGGATATCATTCAAAAAGGTGGATTAATAATGATTCCTATTGGCATCCTTTTTTCTGTTGCCATATATATTTTTATCGAAAGGTACATAAGCATTAGAAGTGCCTCCTCTACCGAAGGGAATTTTATGAACGACATTAAAGTTTTAATTGGATCTGACAAGATTGAACATGCTTTGTTATTGTGCAAAAAAAATGATTTACCTATTGCCCGCATGATAGAAAAAGGCATAAAACGGATGGGGCGACCCATTAAGGAAATTGAAGAATCGATAGAAATTGTTGGTAAATTTGAAGTGTACGAATTGGAAAAAGGCCTTCCAATTCTGGCTGTTATTGCGGGAATTGCACCAATGTTCGGCTTTTTGGGAACTATTTTGGGGGTAATTAAGATTTTCTTCGACATCTCGCTCACCAGCGATGTCAGTATCGGCACAGTTTCGTCAGGTCTTTATGTCAAAATGATTTCGAGTGCTTCGGGACTTATAGTTGGGATAATGGCTTATGTTTTTTACAATTGGCTCAATATAAAAGTCGGTAAAGCTGTAAACAGAATGGAACGCAATGCAATGAACTTTATCGACTTTTTGCAAGAACCCAACAAATGAATTTACGACCTAAAAATAAAGCTGGAGCAGAGATTTTTACTTCTGCAATGAACGACATTATGTTTTTTTTAATGCTGTTCTTCATAATTGTGTCTACACTTCTCAATCCTAACGTTATAAAACTCAATTTGCCTAGTGCAAAAAACACGCAATCAATTCATAAAAAAGAAATACTTCTTTCGGTTGATAAAAATTTAAATTACTTCGTTAATAATAAAAAGACTCCATTTGAGAAACTTGAATCGGTATTATCAAAAGAAATAAGTAAAGACAAAGAAGCATTTGTTGTGTTGCGTTGCGACAATACACTTTCCGTTCAGCAATTGGTTGATGTATTGGAAATTGGGAATAAGCTGAATGTAAAAATGATTTTGGCTACCAAAAAAGAATAGTTTGAAACTGCTAAAACAATGAATTATCATAAAAAAATTAACGGTAGTTTTATAGCAGCAATTATTACTCTACTCATCCATTTGTTGCTGTTTGGACTATTAAATCTCCAGTTTTCGGGCGAAGAATCTTCTCAGTTGTCTGATTCCGAACTAGATAATATGGAGCTTATGCTCGAAGATCTTGTACCGGAAGAAGTGCAACTTACCCCACCGGGAAAAGATCCATTGACGCAACAAAAAGATAAAGCATCTGAAAGCATATCGAAAGAAAAAGGCGAGGTTAAAACTGTGTCGGCATTGCCGGCACCCGAACCAACAGAAGAAGAAAGACAGCCTATAATAGCGGAAGATACCATTATTAAGAAAATTGATGTGGTGGAAGTTTTGAAAGTCGACACCATGAAACCAATTATAAAAGACTCAGCCATAGTAGCCGAAATTCTCAAAAAGACTCAAATTCCAACAAAAAAATATGTCGCCAAGCAACAATCACAAAGTGACAAAGACAAATATCAATACTATCTGAAAAACTATAAAAACATTCGAAATTTCAGAAAAGTATATCCTTACGCTTTGAAAACGAAGGATTTAATTGACAGTTTAAATTATCAGTTGAGTTTAATGACCAATGAGTCGGAAAAGAAAACGCTAATCAAAGAAACAGAAAAAAAGCTTTTTCAACAATACGAAAGTGCTGTACGCACAATGACAACTTCGCAGGGGCGGCTTCTGCTCAAACTCATTGCCCGCGAAACCAGTAAAACCGGATACGAAATTATTAAAGATTACAGAGGTGCACTACCGGCCACATTTTGGTACAGTGTGGGAAAGATATTCGGTACCGACCTGAAATCTGAATTTCACAAGGAAAAAGAAGATTCAGTGATTGAAAATATTTTAAGCAAATACAATAATAACGACTTGTATTAATCAAATTTAAATTTAGACAAACAGTATTTTTTGAGATTTTCAGATTGCTGTTTTTTTGGATTTAATGACTGTTTGATTAAAAGCAAGGGATTAACGAGCGTCACATAAAAAAAACATCGGCTGAACTTCTTTTTGAAATTCAGCCGATTGTCTGTTTTAAAAAATAGGATACATTACAATATCACTTTGAATACTTTGTTTGTTGTTTTTACCAAATAAACAACATCTTTTAGTGCAGGAATTGCCATTCGGTCACCTCTCGATTGTAAGGTTTGCATTTGAACACCGTGTACATTGTAAAGTGATACAATTTCACCTTCAGATGTTCCTTCAATAATTATTTCCGAACGTGTAGTAAACACTTTTACATTATCGCTGATTAATTGTGGTGCTCCAGATACGGTACTCGAAAACGTTACATTCATAAGTGAATTAGATGTAATGGCAGGTATTGTATAGATACCATTTACCAACGAACTGGTAACATCAACGTCATTGAACAAAATGCTACTTACTACCCAACCTGCATTTGCAGTGAAGCTGAATGAAGGTGAAGTTCCATAATCACATATTAAGTTGACAGTTCCTGTTGATGCATCTTTCAATGACAATACATATTGTATTTTTTTGAAAGTTACAGCCAATGTGCTTGCTCCGTTTACAGTTGCTGTGTATTGACCACCGCTGATTTGTGATTTTACATCAACATCGTTATAAGTAAGTGTAGCAACTTCATAACCAAGATTACCAGTGAAAGTGAATGTTTTTGTTAAGCCTTTATTTACAACCAGTACTTGTCCGTTTGTTAAATCTATGCTGTTTTCGCTAACACTTCCATTTTGTCCAATTTGTACTGTCAGGTTTTGTGGATCAACAATAACGCCGTTACAACTTACATTCTGAGTTGTAATATTTGTAGCAGCAATTGTAATATCCTCAGTATATGTATTGGCAGTTAAACCTGCTTTCAGTCTGGTATAAATAGTTGTTTCGGTAGCTGTACCATCAGTTTGTGGAATAGAAATACTGCTCAAAGCTGAGAATGAACCTCCAGTACCTGTCGAAATTTCGTAGTTTGTTGGTGCAGTAACAGTTACTGAAGAAGAAAGATTTGTACCACTTACAGTGAACGACCTTTCTACAGATGGACCATTGCCAAAAGAATAATCCATTCCGGTTAAAGATGTAGTAGAAACAGTTACTACTGGTGCAGGAATAGATGCATTTACACCAATATTATACCAGAATCTGACTCCATTTGTAATTTCCAATCTTTCGGTAGGACTTGTTCCGGCAGTAACATTTGATGCGGTCAAAGTTAATTCGAGTGTGTCATTTACCGAACCAGAAGTAGGAGCCGGAATACTTAAAAGGAATTTTGTTGTACCATCTGATGGAGTATAATTATATGTAACAGGAATTGAATAAGTACCATCAACTGGATTTCTTTTCATGATGGCTCCTGAAGCTGCAAAAGAGAAATTTGAACTATGAACACCACCATCATTACCTTCAGTAATATCTAACGCTGCAAGTCGGGCGGCACCTGTCAAATAAAATTTCACTGGCGAATTAAGATTTTCGTAAACTGGCACAGGAGTTCCTCCGGAATAATCAGTAGAACCAAGACCTAAGTTTACAGGCGTACCGTTGTTGTGATTAAAAACTGTACTTGCTACTGCACCAGCTGGAACAACCCAAGAAGCAGTACCATAAGTCAACGTAAGATTATCGATTACTATTATAGGATCTGTTACAACTGGGACTTTGTTTGCATCAACTTCATTGCGAAGTCCATCTACCACATCCAAAGTATTAGATGTACCTAATGTTCTTAAAAAGATAATAAGTCTTTTGTTTGATAAAGCCGAAGAGCTTAAACCAAGGTCAGCAGCCAGATTTACCGTTTTTTTGCCTGAACCGGTTACATAAAAACCGGCTACTTTAGGAGCTAATAAATTTACATCTGTAAGTGCCGGAGCGGAACCTGTAGTAGAATAATAAACTGCCAATTCGTAACTGGCGGTTTTTCCGGTTGTTCCAGCATCATAAGTATCAATGTCAAAAGTCAAATCACTTACAGCTGCTTTTCCAATCAGATTATAGTAAAATGCATATTCTATTCGTTTACATTTTCCGGGATACATTCCAAATGCCTGATTTCCTGCACCAACATCAAATAAACATGCTGCAGGTTTGCTTAATGTGTCGTTTACATTACCACCTGCTCCACCTACACCAAGCGAAGATGCCAATAAGGATTTAGTCATCATTTTTTTCAAAGAATCCAAACTGGCTACATGAATAGGATTTCTATTAGCTGTATAACTGTTACAATCCGAACTACCAAAACCATAAGCTGTAGCAGTTGAAGCATTAGGGTATGCCAAAACCTGTAATCCTTTTTGAGTTTGACATTTTTTATAAGCTACAGTTAAAACAGTAGGCGTTGCCACAGGGTATGACCATGTACTGTTTAGAATCGCGGTGTTAAAATTTACCGTAAGCTTACTCTGAGTAGTGGAAACTGTTTCCAATGTTTGTCCAATATTTGTACTTGTTGCAAAGTTAAACTGAGCAA
>JBMOHG010000142.1:0-7833 GCA_049317965.1 Paludibacter sp. | reverse complement strand
TCCTTTTTCGACTCAACTTTAATTTTATTTATCTGGTTATCGGCAGCAACTTCATCTTTAATAAAAACTTCTTTGCCAATTACGACCAACATTGCTATAGCTGAAATAATCAATATCAATTTTGGCAATAATTTAAGTTTCCCTTCTGATTTATACAATGCTAAAGCAGAAAAAAGCAAAGAAATAACAATGGGAATCAATGCCAACGTACCTAATGGAAGAATTGTGAATATAATTCCTATTAGAGCAAAAAATGTGGCTAAAATTACAAATAACAATCTCATAAATAAAATATTAAATGCCAGAAGCGTTCGACAATAATAATTGACCTGTTCCAACAGGGATGCTGAATTTGATTAATACAGGTATCTTTTTTGCATCCGCTGTCAACCAAATCAGATTTTTATCTTTTCCTTTCAAAGCATTGGTTTTAGCTGCAATCGAAATTTTATAACATGACTTAGAACCTAAACTTCCAGCGGAAATTGTTTCTTTTCCCATCATTTTCAATGTTACCGGAAATTCTTTCTGATCGAAAATAATAATATATGAAAGTGTTTGACCCGCTTTGAACTTAGTAAAATCGACAGTTCTTAATTTGTAAATAATCGAAATTATATCTTGCGAAGTACTCCCAACAGTGAAAGAACTATTCGTTTCAGGTCTATTCTTCTTTTTGGTAGTGCAATTTATCGTTCTACCATCACCAGTAAAAACATATTTTTCCGATTTTGTATAACCACCTTCGTAAATATTACGTTTGTATAAGCTTGGTTTCAAAGTTATTGGGTCTACGTAAGATTCGTACAAATCCCTGATTTTAAAAAAAGAATCCCATTTACTAAAAGTGGCGGCCTCCCAACTAAGATGCAAATAGGCTTTCTTTGAAGTATTAACCATCTCTGTTTCCATTGATACCTGAGCCAATTGAGTCATTAGTCCACTCATATTATAGGAAGCCGAGAAAACCAGTTTTTCATTTGGTTTAATTTGAGAAAATCCTGTAAAAAATGACTGAAGCAGACAAACTAAAAAAAATATTCTTTTCATTTTTCAAATTGAGTAAAACGTGATAACCGTGGAAGTTCAATAGAACATAATCAGGTTACACAGCAAGCAAATAATTAAATTCTAAACGTTTAGTATGATGTTAGGCTTTCAGATATCCTGATATTTTTTTCATATTCTCTTTAATTCCGGCAATAATCACCGCAATTGCAAAACCAATCAGTAAACTAAAAATTCCGTATTTTACTCTTCCATTCAGTGGAACAGGATTTACTACAAAACCCGATGGCATTTGAACCGGTTGTACATAATCACCCATTTTTGACTGAGAATAAGTTTTAATGTCCTGTAAGTGAAGCAATTCATTATAAAACAATTGTTTGGTTTGTTCGCCTAACAACAATTTGTTTTTTTCAAATTGTAGTTGATTGTCTTTTTCTTTAAAGTAAGAAACCTGTGCCAAACTATCAATTCGTTTTAATTCTATATTACAAATCTGAATTTGATTTGCCAATTCAGCTTTACTAATATCAAATTTTAATCTCAAAATGGCATTTGTATTGAAAAAGTTCTGAATAGCTACCTGAACTTTAGGTACCTGAGCTATGCTTTTGGTTTTAATTTGCAAATAGAATCTGTCACGCATTCTTACATTCAAAGTATCGGTAAGTGAATGACTATTATCAAAATCAATCTTATCAGGCACTTCATCTTTAAGATAATCAATTACATAAAAAGAGCGAATTTCAACTACATTTTTAGCAATACTATCCGGCAATGACAATTTGGTTCCCAGCGATATCAGTTTGTTTAAAGGACTCGTATTTTCAAGTTGTCTACAAATTTCCTTTACTGTTTCAGCTTGCGATCCATAAAGCACTACCATTGCACCTGCTTTGTAAATTCGGGCAGCAGGACGGGCTAAATATTGACCTGCAACTATACTCAAAACCATTACAATAATTACTGTCACCTTATGACGATAACTTAACCTGATTAGAAACCCTAAAAATTGGAATAATTTAATCCCTATGTTTTTTAACCAATTGAAAAACATTCCAATTAACTGTAGCAAGTTAACTTCCTTCGTGTTGTTTTCTTCCATAATCTTAAATTTTTATCTTATATTATTTTCTGATAATTCGTTATTTGATTCAATATCTTCAATACTTTCAATGTATACATTATCATCATCATCTTCATTTTCAGATTCTTCTTCCCAAATCTTTAATGGTTTTTGTGGTCCTTGATTTCTGTAAATTATTGATAAAACAAATCCAACAATTCCACCTGCCAAATGACCTTCCCATGAAATTGGATCTTGCAATTCCCATGGGAAAATGTGCCAAATCATACTCCCATAAATGAAAGTTATGATTAACGATATAGCAATAAGTGGAATATGTTTACGTATTATTCCACTGAAAAACAAGAAGAAAGCTAATGAATAAACCAATCCACTTGCTCCTATATGCCAACTATCTCTGCCAATAATCCAAAGAATAAATCCACTGAAAATATATGACAGCAATAAAACCTTGGTTGCAACCTGTTTATAAAAAAAATACAAACAACTGGCCAATATCACAAACGATATTACATTATTTGCAAGATGACTCCAACCCGAATGAACAAAAATAATTGTAAATACGCCCCATAAATTTGATAAATTTCTGGGATGTACACCTGCAAAATGAAAATCCAAATTCATTCCCCATTCTATTAAAAAGCTGATAATCATTACCAAACTTACAATAATTGGAATAAAAACAGCATGATAAAGTTGTCTTTTTTCGGGAGGTGTATTGGATTTAAAAATCATTTTTTTTGCATGTATCTTTATAATGCAAAGTTATAATATCTTTCGGATAGCTAACGTGAAATTTTGAATAAAAGTATGTTTGAAGTTGAATATTTTTTTTTGACATAATAATAACATTAAACTATCAATATAATGCACACATTATGAAACAAATATAAAAGGGCATTCGTGTTTTTTTTGATTTGAATGAGATATTTTGATATAAAAACTTTTTTTAGTTCAGAAAAAATTAATATATTGCGGTCGATAAGACAAAAAACCGGAAAATGATTATTTACTGTATTTTTTATCATCTCACGGTTAAAAAGTAATTACTAATTGTAACCACAAAATCTTTTATTTGGAATAATATATGAGTTACCTCAATTTTGACAAAAATTTGTTGATAAACCTAGAAAAATCACTCACCAAGGAAATGATACGGACAAACCGTGCAGGAACTTACAACAGCACTACTTTAATTGATTGTAATACCCGAAAATACCATGGTCAGCTGGTGATGCCACTTCCTGAAATTGACAATTCAAATCATGTGCTGCTTTCATCGCTCGACGAAACTGTGATACAACATGGTGCTGAGTTCAATCTAGGAATTCATAAATACGAAGGAAATACTTATAGTCCAAATGGTCATAAATACATCAGACAATTTGATTGTGAAGTAATTTCACGTACCATTTATCGCGTGGGTGGTGTTATTTTATCAAAGGAAAGACTTTTGGTCTCTTTTGAACCTCGCGTACTAATAAAATATACGCTATTAGAGGCCCATTCACCTACTTTACTTCGTTACAAACCCTTTTTGGCTTTCAGAAGTGTAAATAAACTATCGCACCAAAACGATATGGCAGATACTTCATTTACAGAATCTAAAAATGGTATTATGATGCGCATGTACGATGAATATCCTAGCCTTCACATGCAATTTTCGAAGAAAAACACCTATTTTCATCAACCAGATTGGTACAAAAACATTGAATATTACAAAGAGCAGGAACGTGGATACGATTACAAAGAAGATTTGTTGGTGCCCGGCTATTTCGAAATGCCTATTAAAAAAGGGGAATCGATAATATTTTCTGCCGGTATTACTGAAATTTCGCCTACAAAACTCAAAGATTTATGGGATCAGGAATTGACGAGAAGAAATTCACGAAATGACATGTTTTCCACCCTTAAAAATTCGGCTGAACAATTTTATAAACGTGTAGATGATAAAACTTACCTTTTAGCAGGTTATCCATGGTTTGGGGCACGTGCCCGCGATCAGTTTATGGCATTGCCCGGCTGCACACTTAGCATCGACAGAATGGATTATTTCTATGCTATCATGGAAACAGCCATACCGGAGTTGGAAAGATTTATGAATGGTGAACGAAGCGGCTTTAAACTTCAGGCCATTGATGATCCCGATGTATTATTGTGGTTTTTGTGGACGGTGCAAATATATTCGAAAGCTACATCACTGCA
This sequence comes from Paludibacter sp., assembly GCA_049317965.1. Lineage (GTDB taxonomy): Bacteria > Bacteroidota > Bacteroidia > Bacteroidales > Paludibacteraceae > Paludibacter. The sequence continues at coordinate 3,533 of JBMOHG010000142.1, read as the reverse complement.
AGAAGCAGCCATTAAATATGAAGAAATTGCCACTAAAATAATCGCATTTATTCGGAAACAAAATCATCCAAATTTGTTTATTCATAACAATGGATTACTTTATGTTAACGGTACAGAAAAACCCGCAACCTGGATGAATGCTATAGAGGATGGTCGTCCGATAACCCCACGAACCGGTTATGTGGTTGAAATTAATGCACTCTGGTTTAATGCATTAAAGTTCACTTCGGAATTATCGCGCGAAAAAGGGAATGAACATGCAGCTGATTTATTGGATTATCAAGCCGAAATAGCCAGAGAAGCATTTGTAAAAACATTTTGGAATGGTACTTATTTATACGATTATGTTGATGGCAATTATAACGACTGGGAAGTGCGCCCCAATATGATAATGGCCGTAGGATTACCATATTCACCGCTCAACAAGCAACAACAAAAATCGGTTTTGGACATCAGCACAAAAGAACTACTAACTCCAAAAGGATTAAGAACATTAAGCCCCAAAAGTGGATTTTATCGTCCAAACTATGTTGGTGGACAACTTGAACGCGACAGAAATTATCATAACGGACCAGTATGGCCTCATACTTTTGGTGCATTTGCAATGGCCTATTTGAGAATTTATAAACAAAGCGGTAAGTCATTTCTCGAACGTATGTTAATTGGTTTTGAAGCCGAAATGACTGAATTATGCGTTGGCTCACTTCCCGAATTATTTGATGGAAATCCACCATATAAAGGTCACGGAGGCATGTCATTTGCCACCAGCGTAGGCGAAATATTGAGAATTTTGAATGTGTTGAAAAAGTACGAAAACGAATAAAGTATGAAAGCATTAATGTTTGGTTGGGAATTTCCACCACATATTTTGGGAGGATTGGGAACTGCAAGCTACGGACTTACTAAAGGCATGGCTTTGCAACCGGATATGGAAATTACTTTTGTAATACCTAAACCCCACGGCGATGAAGATCAGAGTTTTCTGAAAATAATCGGAGCATGTAACGTACCGGTCGTTTGGAAAGAAAATAGCTGGGAGCATGTGCAACAACGCATTGGAAAAACCATGCACCCCGATGAATATTTTTGGCTTCGCAATGGAATAAAATATGACTTCAACAGAATATATACCAACGAATTAGGTTGTATTGATTTTTCAGGTCGCTATCCCGATAATTTGATTGAAGAAATTGCAAATTACGAGGCAGTGGCAAGCGTTTTGGCACATCAAATGGATTTCGACATAATTCATTCACATGATTGGTTGACTTTTCCTGCCGGAGCTTTTGCAAAGCAAATAAGCGGAAAACCATTGGTAATTCACGTTCATGCCACCGATTTCGACAGAAGTCGCGGACAAGTAAACCCAACTGTTTATAATATTGAAAAACGCGGAATGGACGCAGCAGACCATATTATGACAGTAAGTGATTTGACACGTCGAATTGTAATTGAAAAATATCATCAAGACCCACGTAAGGTTACAACAGTACACAATGCGGTAGATCCATTGCCAGATGCCGATTCATTTACAAAAACCCCACGAAAAGACAAAGTAGTAACTTTTCTTGGGCGTATTACCATGCAAAAAGGCCCTGAATATTTTGTTGAAGCTGCCCATCAGGTATTGCAAAAAACGCAGAATGTACGCTTCGTGATGGCTGGTAGCGGCGATATGATGAATGCGATGATTGATTTGGCTGCCAAACGTGGAATTGCTGACCGTTTCCATTTTACCGGATTTTTGAAGGGACGTCAGGTGCATGAAATGTTAGCCGAAAGCGATGTGTATATTATGCCTTCGGTTTCCGAACCTTTTGGAATATCGCCTTTGGAGGCAATGCAGGTTGGCACGCCATCTATTATTTCAAAACAATCTGGTTGTGCCGAAATTCTGACTCATGCAATAAAAACGGATTATTGGGATATTGATGCCATGGCTGATGCCATTTATGCCATCGTAAAAAATCCGGCCATGCACAAAAGCCTACAGGAATTAGGCCGTAACGAGGTAAATAATATCCGTTGGCAAGATGCCGGTTTGAAAGTTCGAGGTATATACGAGAGTGTTATGTGAGAATTTACTATTTAATCATTTACTAATAAAAAATCGCTTACATGCTTACTTTTCAACAGGTTCTAACTAATGACTTGTAACTAGTAACTTGTAACTTGTAACTAATAATATTTATGAAAAACCTTTGTTTTTATTTTCAAATTCATCAACCTCTACGGTTGAAACGCTATCGCTTTTTCGATATTGGTCAGGATCATTATTATTACGATGATTTTCAGACCGAAGAGCGTATTCGGGCTTATGTAGAACAAGCTTATTTGCCTGCAAATAATACGATAGCTGAGATGATACGCAGTTCGAATGGTAAATTCAAGTGCTCGTTTTCAATTTCCGGTATTGCATTGGAACAACTGGAACAATATGCACCCGAAGTGATTGATAGTTTTAGAGAATTAGCAAAAACCGGCAGTGTGGAATTTCTTGCAGAACCTTATGCACATTCACTTGCATCCGTATTTGATGCTAGTGAATTTGAACAACAGGTAAAAATACATTCCGATAAAATTGAATCTTTATTCAACAAACGACCTACAGCTTTTTTCAATGCTGAACTTATCTATTCGGATGAAATTGGAGCATTGGTTTCGAAAATGGGATACAAAACCATGATGATTGATGAAGCAAAACACATTTTAGGCTGGAAAAGTCCAAATTTTGTTTATTCGCATTCTTATATTTCGAAGCTGAAATTATTAGTTCGTAATCATAAATTAAGCGATGATATTGCTTTCCGATTTGCGTCTACTTCTTTGAACGCCGAAAAATACATAAGTTGGATAGCCGGTTTGCCTGCCGACGAAAAGATCATCAACTTAGGTTTTGGATATGAAGTATTTGGCATCACTCAACCTGCTTATACAGGCATATTTGACTTTATGAAAGCCCTACCCTATCATGCTATGGAGCAACAATTAAGCTTTGTTTTGCCATCTGACTTTACAAAAAAAAGCGAATCTGCCGGTCAATTATCGGTTCCTTTTCCAATGAGTTGGGTGGGAAATGATAAAGATATGACTCCCTGGAATGGTAATGATTTGCAACATGAAGCATTAGATAAATTGTATGCTGTTGGCGAGCGGGTTAGACTTTGCTCGGATAAACCATTGTTGCATGATTGGTTGATGTTGCAATCTTCCGATCATTTCCGTTACATGAGTCATAAAGATGCTTATGGTACAAATTATGAATCGGCCTACGATGCGTTTATGAACTATATGAATGTTTTGGCAGATTTTCTGGTTCGGGTGGATGCTCAATATCCTACAACTATTGAAAATGAAGAATTAAATGAATTGCTCAAAACAATAAATAGTCAGGAAAAAGAAATTGAAACCTTGGAAAATGAAGTAAAAAAGCTCAAAACCAAGAAAGTAAAAAGTTCTGTAGCAAAATAGATAGACTGGAAGATACAAGAGCCAAGAATCTAGATTCAAGAGCCAAGATACAAGAATCAAGA
>JBMOHG010000141.1:0-7844 GCA_049317965.1 Paludibacter sp. | reverse complement strand
ACTTCATAATAAACGCTCACATTGTCTTTTGCATTTGTCAGAATGGCTCCGTTATAAGGTTTTCCATTTTCGATAAATGCTTCATTTGTCAACGCAATTTCTATTGGTTTGCCGGTAACAATCATTCCTTCAGTTCGAAGTAGTGATTCTTCGGCTGTTAAATCTAACAAATTTCCTGTTGGCAGATTCCTTTCATTTAATTCCCAACGTTTTCCGACTGAAAGTCGCAATTTGTAATCAGATTTATCGGAATTATCGTTAAATGGTAACATTATTGGTGTGTGAAAACCTACTCCAAGCGGCATATTTTCTTTTCCTAAATTACTGAACGAAACAATATGCGTTAATTCATTGTCGGTAAGTATAAATCTTATTTTACAAACAAACTCATGAGGGAAATTCTCGAAAATCGAGTTATTTATTCTGTTTGAGAAAAAGCTGGCTTCAAGTTCTACGGCATCACTCGAAAAACGGGTACGTGTAATCGAAAACGGTTCCGATTTTATAATTCCGTGGTGATAATTATTTTGAGTAGGAATAGTGATTGGAAATTCGTAGTTTATACCTTCAAAAGTATATTTTCCATCTTCAATTCTGTTTGGTGGAAAAAGTAAAGGTACGCCAAATATTTGAGGGCGAGCCATAAATGTTTCCATTTCTTCCGGCAAAGGAGTGCGCAAAATGTTGACTTGTTTCTCTTTGTTATAAAGTTTTACAAGATTAGCACCAACCGAAGGGATTATAATAGCTTCATAAACATTTGTTTCAAGCAACACGGCATCAATTCCCTGCCAAAATATTTTTTCAATTTTCATTTCAATTTAATCTAAGTATAATTCACCAAAAAATTCAGGACGATGGAAATCGGGGTATTCAGTTTTAATTGGACTCCAACTCACAAAGTGTGGAGAGTCAGTTCCATCAGCACATTTATAAAAGTTGCCTAATAATTTTTCAGGTAAATTTTCAGGATCAATCCCTATTAGTGAGAATGGTATTTTAACGGTCAATTCCCATTCAAACATACCTTCCATTTCATTAAATGGTCGACGACCAATTGATGGAAATCGTTCTATTTCTGATAATTGAGTTAAATCTAAATGTAAAACATCATTTGTTCGCGATTTACGTTTTGCTGCCTGACAAGTTCCAATACAGTTAAACTCAAAATTTGAATAGTATTCACTGTCAGGTAATTTGCAGAAGAATTCGACACAACTATCTTCGTAAACCGGATCCTGATCATTAGAGTAAATGGCACGTAACATACTACCATGTACCGAAAATTTTATGAAAATACTATCTTTCGAACGGGCAATATTAAACAATGTGATGGGACGATATGGATATTCATTTACCCAATTTAAATTTTCAATTGTGTCTTGTTGACCAAACTCATCAAGTAATAAAGCAGCTGATTCTAAATCTATATCATTCAGAGCTTTATTATATAAAATACTAATTCGTTTCATAGTTTATTCCTTATTTGTATTTTTTGCAATATTAGTCAAAAATTCTGATAGAATAAAAAATATATGTACAATTATTTACAGAAAAATTGAAAAGAAATATCTTTTATTAGACGTTGTATATTTTAAAAGGTTTAATGCATTTTGAAAACAAAAAAGGACAAATCAATATCTTTAGTTGACTTGTCCTTTAATTTAAATTTTAAATTTCTGTTTATACTACTGCCAATTTCTCAGCAGTATTAAAACCCGAAACCAAATCATCAAAAATATCTTTTACACTTGTTATTTTGGTTGCACGATAAGCGTTACTACCCGCAAAAGCATAACCTTTATCCATTTTGCCCTGATAAGCATTAAATAAAGTGACGATAATACAGTAAGGAACTTTTTTGTAGTCGCAAGTATGCAAACAATTGTAAGGACATGATTTTGGAGCAGTGAGTCCTTGTCTTACTTTGTCTAAGAATTCTCCCTTTAGTGCTCGTCCAGGCATTCCTACCGGACTTTGTATAATTTCCACATCATCTTCGCTAGCCTTAATGTATGTTTCTTTGAATTTTATATCCGCATCACATTCATTTGTGGTTACAAAACGACTTGAAATCTGAACACCTTTTGCACCTAATTGCATAATGTTGTACATGTCTTCGCCGGTGTAAATACCACCAGCAGCAATTACAGGTATTTCCTGATTGTATTTTTCTTCAAATACAGCAACTTCTTTAACAACTTCAGGAATTAATTTTTGGATTGAAAAGTTTTCATCTTCAATTTGAGTTGGTTTAAAACCTAGATGACCACCTGCTTTTGGACCTTCAACTACAACTAAATCAGGAAGGTAGTTGTAAAGGGTTTTCCACTTTTCGCAAATAATTTTTGCAGCTCTTGCCGACGAAACGATAGGAACTAATTTTGTTGTACATCCTTCGGTAATGTATTTTGGTAAATCCATTGGTAGTCCTGCTCCTGCAAAAATTACATCTACTTTTTCGGCAATAGATGTTTTTACCATATCACTGAAATTGGTTAATGCCATCATGATATTAACACCAATTATACCTGAAGATTTTTCTCTCGCTTTTCTAATTTCTTCTTTCAAACCAATTATACATGCCTCCATGTAATCTTTGGCAGTGTGACGATAAATTAGTCCGATTCCAGCACAAGAAATTACGCCTACACCCCCCTCATTTGCAACAGCAGACGCTAAACTAGACATTGAAATTCCAACACCCATTCCACCTTGTATTATTGGAAGGCGTGCTGTTAGATTTCCGATTTTCAAATTATTCATTTTGCACATTTATACGATTAGTGTGCAAAAGTACGCATTTTTGACTGAATAAATTGCAATTATTTACTTTGCAATTTATATTTAACACTTTTATTTGTTGGTTTATTTCAATTTTCTTTTTTTTAATTCAAAAATTCTATTACAAGACATTATATACAACTGCCAGAAATTTAAATAGTTGTATGTTAGTTACGGAGTTTATTATTCAAATAATAAATGACTTATTGATATTAATGATGAGAAAAAAATAGTATCTTTGGAATTCAAAAAAAATGATAATTAAATAATATCTGTATATTTATGATATTTACAGCTTTAGATTTTGAAACTGCACATGCCAATTTTCCTTGTGAAATTGGTTTAACACGTGTTGAAAATGGAAAAATAATTGAATCGAAGTCATGGTTAATAAAACCTGCATGTTTTCCGTTTATGAATCCATGGAATCAACGTGTTCATGGAATTTCTGCTGCTCATGTTTCAAAAGCTTTGACATTTGATGATTTATGGTCTGAGTTAAAACCATGGTTTGATGATAGCACAATCGTTGCTCATAATGCCGCATTTGATACACGTGTTTTAAAATCTTCATTAGAATATTACGATTTGGCAATACCTTGTGCTGATTATTTTTGTAGTGTCAATCTTTCGCGTAAGGCGTGGAAACATTTACCAAGTCATTCGTTGGGTGTGGTATGTGATTATCACGATATTAGATTTAATCACCACCGTGCCGGTGATGACGCAATGGCATGTGCACTTATAACTTTAAAAGCATTTGAAACAGTTGATGCAGTCGATGTGCAGGATGGATTGAAAAAGCTGGGGGTTGTTTTGAAGAAACTTTAAAAAAGATATAAAAGCAAAAACCTCCCTGAGCTTCACAGCTGAGGGAGGTTGTCATTTGTAGTTTTCGTTCTTATTTACACACATAAAAATCACTTGCTACAAAACAAGTTACTTCGTTTTATTAAAAAACAGTAATTTCGTAATTTGGTTCATTTACTGTTTCAGACACTAATTCAGTATATAATACTTTTCCGTTTTCGTCAATTGCTACAACCGATCTTGCCATAAGCCCTTTTAAAGGTCCATCGGTAAATAAAACCCCATAATCGGTTGCAAAGTTATTGTAACGGAAATCGGAAGCAGTAATTACATTTTCCAATCCTTCGGCACCACAAAAACGACTTTGAGCAAAAGGTAAATCTTTTGAAACACAAAGAACTACAACATTTTCTTTTTCAGAAACCCATTTGTTGAATTTACGTACCGAAGCTGCACATGTACCTGTGTCCAGGCTTGGAAAAATGTTTAACAATACTCTTTTTCCCTTGTAATCTGCTAATTTAATCTCTTGTAAACCACTTCCTACTAATGTGAATTCTGGTGCCTGACTACCTACAACTGGTAATTGGCCGTTTGACTGAACATCTGTTCCTTTAAATTTTACTGTTGCCATTGATTTTATAATTTAGTTTAAAAATAATCTTGTTAATACCATAATAACAAAGGTCATGTGATTTTTGTTTATATTTGCATGTTTTTTTTATAACTTTTATGTCATATTACAAATATATTTTCTTTATATTGCTTATTATCAGTTTGTTTTCGTGCAAAGACAGGAACGAATACAGGGTTGATACTGAATTCACACCATACCTACAGCGCTTTTTAGATTCAGCTAAAGTTCATAATCGGATTTTCGATGTACAAACAAATGGATTAATAATTGAATTTGCAGATTTAAAGGAAAATACTGCTGGTTTGACTCATTATGAAGACCCGATTAGAGTTGAAATTGATGAAACTTATTGGAATGATATTTCAAAAAAAGCGGGTGCTGAGATGATGAAAGAAAATTTAATTTTTCATGAACTTGGACATGGTTTGCTTGATAGAGGTCATTTGAACACTACACTCGAAAATGGAGATTGGAAATCCATCATGTGCGGTGGTGAAAAAGTAAATGAACGACCATGGAATATCAATTATCGCGGTATTCGTCGTGAGTATTATATTTCGGAATTATTTAATGAAAATACCATTGCTCCTGATTTTTCTACAATTGATTTCTCAGTTTTAAAATCTTATGGAGTAGATACAACTGGTTTTTCACCATCTTTATTTTTAAGCTTTAATACTGAAGAACAATCCGGCTTTAAAATTCAGAACAATGCTGAATATCAAACTTCGTTAGATAATGGTCGTTTAAGATTTCAATCTAAAGTAGATCAGGTATTTCTTGTGTTCGCAAAAACTAATGTAAATACACAATATGACTTTGTTTATCAACTTAATATAGAATATCCATCCGGTGATTCATCAAATCAATATGGTCTGATTTTTGGAACACGTCCCGATTCAGCAAATCTATTCTTACCTGAATCAATAGAATATTTCACTGTAAATAATAATCAAAAAATGTACATGGGAAACCGTACTTGGTACAGTTATTTTACACAATTAAATGAACCACAGATAATTGCTGGTGGAAGGAATACGCTTAAAGTAATGAAAATTAATGAAATGATCTATTATTTTATCAACAATACTTATGTGTATTGTTCTGAAATTGAAACAAATAAAATAGGAAACTATTTCGGATTCATGGTTCCTGTTAAAGGAACTGTATGGCTCGAAAATCTTTCGATATCAGATAAAAACAATACTAAAAAATCTTCTCGAATAAAACAATCACAATCTATTGATTTTGAGTTTTATAAAGTCAATGACATTAATCAACAGATTATAAAAAATCAATAATTATTCATCCAATCTAATTTAAATAAATTAGTAATAGTATGAATTCAAACCTAAAAAAAACATGTCAAAATTCGTTATTTATCAAGTTCTTCCTCGTCTATTCGGTAACTATAATACTACCAATAAGCACAATGGAACAATAGAAGAGAATGGTTGTGGGAAGTTTAATCATTTCAGCACTAAAGCATTAAAAGAAATTAAGTCACTAGGAATCACACATATTTGGTATACAGGAATTATTGAACATGCAACTCAAACAGATTATTCTGCTTTTGGAATAGAAAATGACCATTCTGCAATAGTAAAAGGAAAAGCAGGTTCGGCCTACGCAATAAAAGATTATTATGACGTCGATCCCGATTTGGCAGAAAATGTTGAAAGTAGAATGACCGAATTTGAAAGTTTGGTGAAACGTACTCACAAAGCTGATATGAAGGTAATTATTGATTTTGTACCCAATCATGTTGCCCGACAGTATCATTCAGATTCAAAGCCAGCAGGCGTTAGTGACTTAGGTCAAAATGATTGTTCCGACTGGGCTTTTTCGCCTTTAAATAATTTCTATTACCTTCCAAATCAGCTATTCAAACCACAATTTGATGTGTTTGATTATTTTGAGTATCCGGCAAAAGCTACAGGAAATGATCAATTTACAGCCTCACCAACAAAAAATGATTGGTATGAAACAGTAAAATTAAATTATGGAGTTAATTATGTTGAAGGCCATCAAAAACAATTTGATCCAATACCAGATACATGGTTTAAAATGAGAGATATTCTCTTGTTTTGGGCATCAAAAAATGTTGATGGTTTTCGTTGTGATATGGCCGAAATGGTTCCGGTAGAATTTTGGGGTTGGGCTATTCCACAAGTAAAACTCCAATCACCTGATATTCTTTTTATTGCCGAAGTATACAATCCAGGTGAGTATCGAAACTATATTTCGAATGGAAAATTTGATTATTTGTACGATAAAGTAGGTATGTACGACATGCTTAGAGATATTACGAGCAAAAATTATCCGGTTCGTGAAATAACTAATACATGGCAATCGTTGGGTGGCATTGAAAATCAGATGCTTAATTTCCTCGAAAATCATGATGAACAAAGAATAGGCTCAGGTTTTTTCTCCGGAAATGGAATGTATGCTCAGCCGGCTATGATTGTTGCTGCAACGTTGAATCAAGCTCCTGTAATGATTTATTTCGGGCAGGAATTGGGCGAGTTAGGTATGGATAACGAAGGTTTTAGCGGCATGGATGGTCGAACAACGATTTTTGATTATTGGGGTGTGAAAACGGTTCAAGCATGGACTAATAATGGGAAATTTGATGGAAAATTATTGTCAGACGAACAAAAAGAACTACGAGATTTTTATAAAAAACTGCTCAATATTACTATTACTGAAAAAGCTATCACAGATGGAGTTTTATATGATTTGGAATTTGCAAACTTTGATAATCCAAAATTTAATTCGCACGAACAGTTTGCATATTTTCGTAAGTTTGAAGATGAATTATTGCTTATTGTGCTTAATTTTGATGATAAACATTTAGATACCGTTGTTCAATTTCCATTTGAAGCATTTCAGTTCCTTGAACTTGAAGAAGGCAATAGGTACAATTTTGTCAATCTTTTAGACGAAACTGAAACATTTTCGTCAATATCATTAAGTTCAAAGCAACCATTAAGTTTAAAAATGCCTGCCTGGAAGGGAAAAATTTTGAAATTGACGCAAGTATGATTAATAGTTAGGATATGATTCACAATTTTTCAAAAAGTCTGCATCACGAAAGGGAACAAGCAATAAAAGCCGATGATTTTTATCGTGATGTGTTGAAAGTAAGTGAAATAAAACGTTTTAATTCAGATTCGGAAGCTGATATGAAAATGCAACTTCAGGATGTTGATCTTTTAATAACATTGAATGGCATAACCTACAAAGTTTCCGAAAAATTCCGCGATAAAGATTATGGCGATTTATATGTGGAAGTGTACAGTAAATATCCCAAAACGCCAGGTTGGCTTCATACCGGTTCGCCAAATGCCATTTTATATTTTACTCCCAATACAGTTTATTGGATTACACACAAATCGTTGAAAGAATTTTGCATAGATAAATTGTTTCCACTTATTCCGGATACATGGTGGAAGGAGCAATTCCAATCTCATAAGTCAATTGTGTCAAAATCAATTGTTTTAAATAATAAAGTATTCAAAATCAATCTGATTCAAGCACATAATAGTGATGGTGCCAACTGGGAAACCTTTGGAATCAGTGCTCCATTTTCAGTTTTTGAAGAGTATGGAGT
>JBMOHG010000140.1:0-7851 GCA_049317965.1 Paludibacter sp. | reverse complement strand
TATGTACAAATCAGAAATAAAAATCTTGAGGCGGTTGTAGTGAAATAAATATTTGGAAATATCTCAGATAGGTATCAAGAGTCGCATTATTATTAAAAGGAAAAGAATGGAACGCGGATAAACGCTGATTTAGCGGATAAAAAAAACGGATTTTAAATCCGATAAATCGGAATGATTTTTAATAACTTTGTATTATCAGTCATGTTTACATGACTTTAATCAGTTTTCAATCCGTTTTAATGATATCCGTTTTATCCGCTTAATCCGTAAAATCCGCGTTCTATTCTTTTTTAATTATACGACTTTATATTTTGTCCATTACTTAAATTATGCAATCAATTTCATAAAAAAAAGGTCTTTCCAATTCGGAAAGACCTTTTTTATCAAATATAATCTACAACTCAATTTTTGGAGTATTCTTAGATTTTAATTCTTCTACAATGGCATCGAGTACGGCAATTGCAGTCATATTTACTATGTCGCGTACTGAACTTTCAACATCCAAAATGTGAACCGGCTTGTTCAATCCCATTTGAATAGGTCCAATTGATTCAGCCAATCCCATTTCAATCATCATTTTATAAGCTGTATTTGCAGAACTAAGATTAGGGAAAATCAAAGTATTTACATTTTTACCTGCTAATTTGGAGAATGGGAATTTTTTATCTCTCAATTCCTTGTTTAGAGCAAATGTAACCTGCATTTCACCATCCACAATCATTTCAGGATAGGTTTTATGAAGCGTATCCACTACTTGATGCACGCTTGCAGGGCTACCAACTTTATCAGATCCAAAGTTTGAATATGAAAGCATTGCCATTACAGGCTCATGCGCAAAAAACTTAACGGTGTCATGTGTCAATTTTGCAATATCAATTAAAGCATCAGCACATGGGTGACGATTGAAAAGCGTATCGGCTAAGAAAAAAGTACCTTTCTTAGTATTCATAATGTGCATAGCAGCAATATGTTTCAATCCTTCGCGTATTCCAATTACATCTTTTGCGGCTTGAACAGAGTCGGCATATTTAGTATAAACACCAGTAATTAAAGCATCTGCTTCGCCGGTTTCTACCATCATCATACCAAAGTAGTTACGTTCATACATTTTTTCAAATGCTTCATCGTAGTTCATACCTTCGCGACTTCTTTTTTTCGAAAGTATTTGAGCAAATTTTGCACGACGGCCTTCTTCTCTGTCATGACGTAAATTTACTATTTCAATACCTGTCAAATCGATATCGTTATCGGCAGCAATACTTGCAATTTTTTCTTCATTTCCAAGTAAAATTGGGAAACAAATACCTTCGGCAAGAGCAGCTTCGGCAGCTTTAATCATATTAATATGATTAGATTCGGAGAATACCACACGTTTTGGATTCTGACGGGCTGTATCGTAGAAATGACGTATCATCTTATTATCATGACCCATCAATTCCCTCAACTTGTCGTTATAGGCATTCCAGTCTTTAATTTCTTTTCTTGCAACGCCCGAATCAATTGCTGCTTTTGCAACCGCCGGCGCAACAATAGTCAACAAACGTGGATCGAGCGGTTTTGGAATAATATAATCGCGGCCAAAACTCAATCTTTTTAAATCGTATGCAGCATTTACTACATCAGGAACTGGTTGTTTTGTCAATTCTGCAATTGCATGAACTGCAGCTAATTTCATTTCTTCGTTGATACATTTTGCACGAACATCCAAAGCACCACGGAAAATATATGGAAATCCTAATACATTATTGATTTGATTAGGATGGTCAGAGCGTCCTGTAGCAAAGATTATGTCCTGACGAGCAGCCATGGCGTCTTCGTACGAAATTTCAGGATTTGGATTTGCCAGCCCAAAAACGATTGGATTCACATTCATCGACCTTACCATTTCCTTCGACAACACATTGGCAATAGACAAGCCTAAAAACACATCCGAATCTTTTACTGCTTCGGCAAGAGTAGTAATAGTACGACTTGTTGCAAATGGTTTTTTGCGTGAATTCAAATCCGTACGTTGCATATTTATAACGCCTTTGGAATCGACCATAACAATGTTTTCCAACTTGGCACCCAACATCATATAAAGTTGTGTACATGAGTTGGCTGCCGCACCAGCTCCATTCACTACAATTTTTACGTCTTCAATTTTTTTACCAACAATTTCCAATGCATTAATAAGTCCTGCTGACGAAATAATCGCCGTACCATGCTGGTCATCATGCATTAACGGAATATCCAATTCAGCTTTAAGTCGTTCTTCAATTTCAAAACACTCAGGCGCTTTAATATCTTCGAGGTTTATACCACCAAATGTAGGAGCAATTGCTTTTACAATCTGAATAAATTTTTCAGGGTCTTTTTCATTTACTTCGATATCAAAAACGTCAATTCCTGCAAAAATTTTAAAAAGCAAACCTTTTCCTTCCATCACCGGTTTTCCGGCCATTGCACCTATATCTCCTAATCCCAAAACAGCAGTACCGTTCGAAATTACTGCTACAAGATTACCTTTTGCTGTATATTCATAAGCTGCATTCGGATCTTTTTCAATTTCTAAACAAGGTTCGGCAACTCCGGGCGAATATGCTAATGATAAATCGCGTTGCGAACTATATGGTTTTGTGGGAATTACCTCTATTTTTCCGGGTTTCCCTTGCGAGTGATAGAGAAGTGCATCTTCTCTTGTTAATTTGGCCATGATAAGTATATATTATAAAATGATTTATTAATTGCTGGTATTTTTAAAAATTGACGCAAAATTACAAAAATATATATCAATATGAAAGTATTTTTGATAAAAAAATGAATATAATTATTTTTCAAAATGTTGGTCATCGTAATTTCGCGTAAAACTATGCCCCCATCGAAATCCTAATTTCTTAAACTCCAGAACTACAGGATGTGAAGGATACAAAGTACCTGCAACAGTTGTATCATAAACTGCACCTGTTGGTTTATTCATCCTGTATTTATATTCGTTTTTCCATCGCAATGGATTATAATATGGATTTATATCAATTGCCATACCTAGAGCATGTTTTGAATAACTTGTATTCCGATAACAAAAACTATAGGTATTATTCGAATTCATTGATGTATTATCGTTCCACTCATATTTTACTATCGGGATTGATTTTGAAATTGGAAAATGTTCTTTTAGAATAAAATCAAAAATCTGATTTATATTATCAACAAGTTTTTCATTTGTAAGTATCTGACCTCTATGTATTTTTCCGTCGGTAGAGTAATACTGAACATTAATCAATTTTAATTGTTTGATGATTTCAATTGGTGCTTTGGAGCCTGCAATAGCCTCCTCAAAAGTATAATTACAATCAACAATAATTGAATCTTTAACTATCTTATTTTGAGATTCAACCATCATTTTATGTTCTATGAATTTTGAACTTTTTTCGTTTTCAGAACATGATATAAATGAGAAAAATACTAAAATAATAACCCCGAAAATAAAAACAATGAAATTGGGCATCTGTATAAAAAATAAAATCGAAGTTTGAAGTTTTAAAAGAGCTACAAAGTTACAATTTTAGTATCGTATTACCAGCATGTTATATCGTTTATAGTAATACAATTATTTAGTTTAACAGCATTAAACTAAAATAAGTGATTGAAAATACTCAAATAATACTTACTTTTGTGTTTGATAATAATCTCCGATTCCATGCGCCTAAGTTCCCTATCCATACTCAATTACAAAAATATCAGTGAGGCAAATCTGATATTTTCGCCAAAAATCAATTGTTTTATTGGTAACAATGGTATGGGTAAAACCAATATTTTAGATGCTATTTACTTCTTATCTTTTTGCAAAAGTCATTCTAATCCTATTGATTCACAAAATATTAAGCATAATTCTGAATTCTTTTTAATTCAAGGAAAGTATGAATTAGGTGAAAGTATAGAAGAAATATATTGTGGAATGAAATTACGACAAAAGAAACAATTCAAGCGCAATAAAAAAGAATACGAGAGATTGTCAGACCATATTGGTTTATTACCATTGGTATTGGTTTCGCCTGATGATTCTGTACTTATTTCAGAAGGAAGCGATGAACGTCGAAAATTTGTAGATGGTGTGATTTCACAGTTCAACAAATCATATTTAAACCAATTACTTCAATATAATAATGCACTGAAGCAACGAAATGCATTATTAAAGATTGAAACAACAATAGATAACTCATTACTAGACATTTGGGAAGATCAAATGGCATTATATGGTTCATATATTTACGAACAACGCAAGCAGTTTATTGATGAATTTGTGCCTGTATTTCAAAATTTTTATACCAAAATATCAGGTGGAAACGAGCAAATAAGTCTTAGCTATCATTCACAACATGAAGAACATGACATAAAAACTCGTATGATAGCCACTCGTGATCGTGACCACATACTTGGATATTCGACACAAGGCATACACAAAGATGAATTGGAAATGATGCTTGATGGTTATCCAATTAAACGTGTAGGGTCGCAAGGGCAAAACAAAACTTATCTTATTTCATTAAAATTAGCTCAATTCGATTTTCTAAAACGTACACATCAACTTTCTCCTTTACTTCTACTCGATGACATTTTTGATAAGCTTGATTCTAACAGAGTTAAACAAATAGTAGAACTAGTTTCAAGTAACACTTTCGGTCAAATATTTATTACTGACACCAATCGAGAACATTTAGATTTAATTCTAAAGCAATTAGGTCAAGAAGCCACAATATTTCATGTTTCAGATGGTGAAATAATGAAATAGTCAAAAATTTCCTTTCCTGAATATTTAATGAATATTTATTATTCTTACTTACCATTCTTTACAAATAAAATCATAAGGATATGAATCAAAAAATATATTCTGGAAACTTTTTCCAGTTACATATTTTATATATTATTGGTTTACAATAAATTAAAAAAATAAATGGAAAACATTTTATTTTTTTCTGAATTATAACTAATAAATATTGGATATATAAAAATAAATTCATAACATTGCAGTCCCATTTCAAGGCAACAATTATTAGTTTTAAAACTCTTATTTCAATTCAATTATGAATTTATTTCCCGACGAAAAAAAAACATTTACTCACGAAGAGATTGAGCAAGCATCTTTCGAGTATTTTAAAGGCGACGATTTAGCAACTAAAGTTTGGGCGACCAAATATGCTTTAAAAGATTCTTATGGTAACATCTATGAATTAACTCCAGACGATATGCATCGTCGTTTAGCAAGAGAAATTTCCAGAATAGAAAAGAAGTATCCTAATCCATTGACAGAGGATGAACTTTTTAATTTATTTCGCAACTTCAAGTACATTGTACCTCAGGGTAGTCCAATGACTGGTGTTGGAAATGATTTTCAAGTTGCTTCACTTTCAAATTGTTTCGTAATTGGGTTCGATACAGATTCTGATTCTTATGGTGCAATTATTAAGATTGATGAAGAACAAGTTCAGTTGATGAAGCGACGTGGCGGCGTTGGACACGATTTATCTCACATCCGACCAAAAGGATCACCTGTCAAGAATTCAGCTTTGACTTCTACAGGAATTGTTCCTTTCATGGAACGTTATTCAAATTCTACACGTGAAGTTGCACAAGATGGAAGACGTGGAGCATTGATGCTAAGTGTTTCAATAAAACATCCTGATTCAGAATCTTTTATTGATGCTAAAATGGAATCTGGAAAAGTAACAGGAGCAAACGTTTCTGTAAAACTTCATGATGATTTTATGAATGCTGCCATAAATAATCTTCCATACACACAACAATATCCGGTTTTATCGAAAGATCCTTGGTATAAAACTAATGTCGATGCAAATGCACTTTGGAAAAAAATTGTTCATAATGCATGGCAATCTGCCGAACCCGGAATTCTATTTTGGGATACGATAATTCGGGAATCAGTTCCAGATTGTTATGCTGACTTGGGTTATAAAACTGTATCAACAAATCCATGTGGAGAAATTCCATTATGTCCTTATGATAGTTGTCGATTATTAGCAATTAATTTATATTCGTATATAAATAAACCGTTTACTCCGGAAGCAAACTTCGATTTTGAATTATTCCAAAAACATGTTGGCATTGCCCAACGTATTATGGATGATATTATCGACCTTGAAATGGAGAAAATTGATAAGATTATTGAAAAAATTCAAACTGATCCGGAAGATGATGTTATCAAAAGTACAGAATTTGAACTTTGGGAAAAAATTAAAGTGAAAACTTCTCAAGGTCGCCGTACCGGAGTTGGAACTACAGCCGAAGGTGATATGTTGGCCGCATTAGGTTTTAGATATGGAACTGAAGAAGCTACAGATTTTTCTGAAAAAGTACATAAAGCGGTTGCTTTAGCAGCATATCGTTCTTCAGTAGTTATGGCTAAAGAACGTGGTGCATTTACAGTTTACGATGCAAAGCGAGAAGAAAAAAACCCGTATATTCAACGATTACGCGAAGCAGATCCCGATTTATATAAGGATATGGTGAAATTTGGTCGAAGAAATATTGCATGTTTAACCATTGCTCCAACAGGTACTACAAGCATTATGACTCAAACAACATCCGGAATTGAGCCAATATTTATGCCTGTTTACACTCGTAGACGTAAAGTAAATCCGAATGATAAAAACGTAAGGGTCGATTTTGTTGATGAGAAAAATGACTCTTGGGAAGAATATACCGTTTTTCACCACAAGTTTGTAACTTGGATGGAAGCGAATAACTATCCAACTACAAAACATTATACGAAAGAGGAAATTGAGGATTTAGTTGCAAAATCACCTTATTATAAGGCTACTGCAAACGATGTAGACTGGCTAAAAAAGGTTCAAATGCAAGGACGAGTTCAAAAATGGGTTGATCATTCAATTAGTGTAACCATTAATTTACCAAACGATGCTACCGAAGAATTAGTTGGTAAACTTTATGAAGAAGCATGGCGCTGTGGTTGTAAAGGCGTAACTGTATATCGGGATGGTTCTCGTTCAGGAGTTTTAATTGCTGTTGAAGATAAAAAAGATGATAAAAAGGACGATAAAAAAGAACATTGCTTCTGTTATGAACCTGACCATTTAATTCGTCCAAAAGAACTTGAGTGTGATGTGGTTCGTTTTCAGAATGCTAAAGATAAGTGGATTGCATTTGTTGGTTTATCTGAAGGTCGTCCTTACGAAATTTTTACCGGACTTGCAGATGACGAAGAGGGGATTCTATTACCAAAAACTGTTACTGAAGGAAAAATCATCAAAACAGTTGATGAAAACGGTAATAAACGCTATGACTTTCAATTTGCAAACAAGCGTGGTTATAAAACTACTGTTGAAGGTTTATCCCATAAATTTGATAAGGAATTTTGGAACTATGCTAAGTTAATATCGGGTGTTTTACGTTATGGAATGCCTATTGATCAGGTTATTAAGTTGGTATCGGGACTTCAACTCGACAATGAATCGATTAATACGTGGAAAGTTGGAGTTGAACGTGCACTGAAAAAATACATTCCCGATGGAACCCAGATTAATGAAAAGCCATGTCCTGAATGTGGACAAAAAACATTGGTTTATCAGGAAGGTTGCTTGACATGCAAAAATTGCGGATATTCAAGATGCGGATAAAGAAAATTAACGAGTCAGAAATGGCTCGTTTTTTTTTATTAAAATTTACTTATTAAAGATATTTTATTAATACAAAAAAAAAACTTGTGATAAATTTGTTCACAATTTGTGTACAAAATGTATAGATTCAAAGAATTTACATTTTTTTGACAATAAAAAAGAGACTGAAAAACAAGCTTAAACAGCTCATTTTCAATCTCTTTATTTCGTCGGGGTAGCG
>JBMOHG010000139.1:0-7855 GCA_049317965.1 Paludibacter sp. | reverse complement strand
CAAGGAGCTTCCAATCCTGGCAATAATATCTTTTGGACATCAATGTACATGTCAGTACCATGGATTTCGCCCGGATTCGATGCAAATAATCACATGGTTATTTCCAACCTTCCAGTTTCGGCTAATGGTTATCCAGTATTCGTGGCGGTGCAAAGTGGCGGCATGTATAATCGTGAGCAAATTACTGCCAACACCATGTTCTCGACAAAATATGATTTGGATGATATAACCAAAGGATTGTCAATTGCCGGAAAATTTGCTTTTGACTCTTATACCGAAAGTTGGTACAACACCCGTTCGGCTCACGTAAGGGTTGACATTACCAGAGATCCTGCTACAAACGAACCGATCTTTATAGAATCTGGTTTTGATGGCGAAATGCTGATAACCAGACAAATGCCTGATAAACGAAAGAAATATTACATGGAGGCGTCGTTGAATTATGCCCGCACTTTTGGAGACCATTCTGTAACTGGTTTGGCTTTATATAATCAGGAAAAAAGGCATTATTTCGAATCGGCTTTTCCTGATGTTCCTGTGGCTTATCAAGGTTTTGTAAGCAGGTTGACCTATAATTTTAAAAGCAGGTATTTTGCCGAATTTAATTTAGGTATAAATGGTTCTGAAAATTTCCCTGTTGGTCAACGTTTTGGTGTTTTTCCGGCCTATTCAGTTGGTTGGCTACTGTCCGATGAGCCTTTTATGAAACCAATTAAAGCTATTAGTTCATTTAAATTTCGTGCTTCGTATGGCGAAGTGGGCAGCGATCGCATAGGTAATAACCGTTTCTTATACATCCCCGGTAACTATGTTTATTTTCCTGCACAATACAGAGGTCTTTTTGGAGAACAAAGTAATATTTCGGGTGGTGTAAATGGTATCCCAGCCATTCAGGAGGGCTCTGCTGCAAACTTGAATGTAACCTGGGAAACAGCAAGAAAAACAAATATTGGTTTTGATAGTAAATATTTCAAAGATAAATTAAGTCTGGTAGTAGATGTATTTCAAGAAGATAGGGACAATATTTTGACTAATATGGAAACCTTACCTGGCTATCTTTACCCTAACTTTCCATACACTTGGAAAGTAGTTCCACTTACGAAATCGTACACTACACCTGTGAATTACGCTAAAGTGCAGAACCGAGGTATAGAGATTGAATTGGGATGGAATGATGACATAGGAACAGATTTTAGTTATTTCGCAAAATTGACCTTGGCATATTCTAAAAACAACGCAGTGTTACTTTCCGAATCGAAAAAAGATTACCCATGGCTCTACAATCAAGGGCTACCCTTGCAAATTTCTCGAGGATTAATAGCCGAAGGTTATTGGAACAGTTATAATGAAATAAACAATCCAAACAATCCTTACAATACTTATGAGCCATTTCCAGTTCCTGGAGATGTTAAGTATAAAGATGTTAATGGCGATATGAAAATTGATAACAACGATAGAGTTCCCTTAGATTACAGTAATTACACACCACGTACAACTTTTGCAGGTAACTTTGGCTTTTCGTATAAAGGATTTGACTTTTCGGCATTACTGCAAGGTGCTTCGGGCATGATTTATATGCCAAGTGGTTTTTCGCAACGTTTGGGACAAGGTGGCGATAAAGCAGTTTTCGACTGGATTTCTGACCGTTGGACACCATATAATAGAGATGGTAATTATCCGGGACTACATTCATTGAGTGAGTTATCCGAAACAAAGTCAAATTTCATACCTTCAACTTTTTGGGCTTACGATGATACTTATGTTCGTATTAAAAACGTACAAATTGGATATGCTTTACCAAAAAGATGGACAAAACCTCTTTCGATTAGCAATATAAGACTCTCGCTAACCGCTCAAAATTTACTTACATGGACTTTGGACGACCGCATGAAGAACTATGATCCTGAAGCATGGTCGGGTGGCGGTGGCTTGGAATCATACTATCCGGTAATGAAAATGTTTAATTTCGGCATTGATGTAACCTTTTAATTGATACATAATAATCTTTTTGAACATGAAACAACTAATTTCAAAAATAGCTATACTAACGTTTTTTAGTACACTTTTTGGGTGTAATGATTTTTTGGAAAGACCTGATGCTTCGGGGCTTACCGAGGACGTAGTATTTAGTACAATGAAAGATGCAGATAAAGTTTTAGCTTCTGCTTATGCATTTGCACCTTGGGGTTATCCAACTTATATGGGACAGGATGGTTCATGGAATTATGCATTCCGTTTGATGAACCACAATACAACCAATATGTGCGATGAAGCACATACACAGCTGAATGACTGGTCGGTACAGGGTTTGAATTATTATTTGAAAGGAACATTATCTTCCGATTTACAATACCCCTATCTCGAAGACAAATGGATGTTTAATTACCAATCCATTCGAAGTGCGTTTTTGTATATCGACAAAATTGACAGGGTTAATGATGGAGATGTGGCAATAATCAAAAAACGTAAAGCTGAGGCACGTGCTTTTGTGGCTGCTAAACAATACGAGAATTTTAAAAGATATGGTGGCTTGGCATGGGTTCCAAAATATGCACAATTAAGTGAAACCTATTCAACAGAACGATTAACAATAGCACAATCGGTCGATTCAATAGTAAACTTATTGAATATTGCTATACCTGATTTACCCGCGAAAACGGAAGGTGCTGAATTTGGGCGCATTAATAAAATTGCGGCTATGGCTTTGAAAGCGCGCACACTTTTGTGGGGTGCAAGTCCACTATTCAACCCATCGGATAACGAATCGTATTTTCCTTCCTTCAGTCGTCAGGAATTAATAAAATATCCTACTTACGATAAAGAAAGATGGCGTCTGGCAGCTGAAGCATCAGATGCAACTTTAACAGAAGCATTAGCTAATGGGTACAAATTAATTAAGAATGGCGATGCAGGTGTTTCATCTTTCAAAGAAGCCTATAAAGCTTCAGTATATTATTTCCCTAATGATCCTATTCGGAATACCGAAATTATTTGGGGAACGCGCTTAGCCCAGACCTATAACGAAACAGAATGGGGACGATATTACAGAATCCCTTGGGGCAGAATGGGAACAGGATTGCTGCTTTCTGTAGGCTGTAATGTTATTCCAACTCAAAATTTTGTAGATATGTACGAAATGAAAGATGGATCTGATCAGCCGTCAACTTTATATAATGCAGCTACTCCTTACGATAATTTGGATGCACGTTTTTCTGGAAGTATGTTTTATCATGGTTATAAGCTCGAAGGAACTTCACGGCCTACAATTGATGTGTCCAAGCGATCGGCAACTGATAAAGGGGCAAATCGCCCTGATGATGTTGACAATTGCTCGGGATATTATTACAGCAAGTTTCTTAAAGATCAGGAAATAACTGGTGAATTGTCTTTCCACAATTGTTTTTGGCCATACATCCGTTTAGCCGAAATTTATTTGATGGCTGCCGAAGCATGGAACGAATATGACCCAAGCGGACATAAGCAACACATTAGAGATATGATAAATGCCGTTCGTAACCGTGCTGGTCAACCAAATATTGAAACCATTGCCGGATTTCAGGATTCGCAGGAATATATGCGTGAGCGAATTAAAAGAGAACGTGCCGTTGAATTAGCATTTGAAGAACACCGCTATTTCGATTTGAAACGTTGGAAAATGGGTGATACAAATATTGGCGGTCAAATGACAGGATTGGATGTTACAGGAGCCGCAATTGCACCAACATTTACACGGAAACCATTAGGTGAACCTCGATTCTTTTCAAATAAATTTTATTTATATCCATTCCCGCTAGAAGAAATTCAGAAATCGAAGTTGATTCAAAATCCGGGATGGTAAAAGAGTTTGATGTTTCGTGTTTTGCGTTTCGAGTTTGAAAGGTTTGAAGAGTTTGAGGGATTTGAAAGGTTTGAAATTTTAAGATTGAATGTTGAAACACTGAACACAAAACACGAAACGTGGAACACGAAACACGAAACGAATTTTTAATAAAGAAATTATTTATAACCAAATAATGATACAATAATGAAAAAACAGCTAATTCATAAAGAGAGAAAATGTTTGATTTCTTTTTTAGCAATTATATTCCTATTCTCGATATCTACAGTTCGGGCACAGGAGAAAAAAACGATTTATCAAAATCAAAAGCTGGATTCATTGCAGCATGATAACGTGAATGTGGCTTTTGGTGAACAAAGCTACAACTCGGTAACATCTGCCATAAGTACTATTTATGCTGCCGACCTTACAAAACGCGTTACACCCATGGTAGGTAATGCATTGGTAGGTCGATTGCCCGGTCTTTTTGTTCGTCAAACTTCAGGTGCTCCCGGAAGCGTTCCTTCGTTAACTATTCGTGGACGGAGCACATTTAATGCTACTAATCCATTGGTAATTGTTGATGGTTTCAGAGCTGAATATAACCAGCTTTCGCTTTACGAAATTGAAAGTGTTTCAGTCTTAAAAGATGCTTCGGCAACTGTATTGTATGGAATGGATGCAGCCAATGGAGTATTATTGGTCACTACCAAAAGGGGAAAAATTGGAGGCATGAAAGTGGACTTCAATTATAACTATGGTATACAACAACCAACGCAACTTCCACAATTGCTCAATGCAACGGAATATGCAACCTATTACAATCAGGCACGTGTAAACGATAGACTTCCCATAAAATATGATCCTGTTACTGATATTCCTTTTTACGGTCAAGGCGGAAATTATCAATATACACATCCAGATAATAATTTTCTAAAAGATTTTTTGTTAAGTAGTGCTCCGGTTATGACCGGCGGTTTAAATATCAGCGGCGGTAACGATAAATCGAGGTATATGGTTAGTTTGGGGTATATTGCCAACGAAGGAATATTAAATTTTAGTAATTTGAATAAATACTCCACTCAGGCTAAAATGGATAAAGTAAATGTACGCACGAACCTTGATGTGAATGTACTAAAGGGATTAACCGCATCGATAGATGTGGCTGTAAGTTTTGATAACCGTAATTACCCCGGTGTTGGCGTTGATGGAATTATCAATACCTTACTTCAAACACCACCTCAGGAATATTCAATAAAGAATCCAAATGGAAGCCTCGGTGGTACAGCCACTTATAAAGACAATCCGCTGGGATTGATTTCTCAAACTGGATATCAAACATTTTTACAACGTAACTTGGATGTGAATTTACGTCTGGAATATGCTTTTGATAATGCTCTCAAAGGTTTGAAACTTGGTGCTGCAGGTTCTTCAACTACCTGGATGGTGCTTTGGGATAACAAAACTCGTGCTTTTGCTACCTACTCTATTGATGATCCAGCGAACTTAGCTACCACAACTTATACGCATCATGGAGATAGTACTAACCTGAATTGGGGCTCCGATGTAGTAACCTATAAACGAATGACTTTTGAGGCGAATGCAACCTATAGCCGGTCATTTGGAGTACATAAAATTGATGGGCTTTTGATGTATCACATGGATCGGTTTGTACAACAGATTACCAGTTCAAATCCATATAATTATGACAATGGTGGATTAGGTTTGCGATTGGCATATAGCAATAATGATAAGTACTTTGCAGAATTTGCCGGTAGTTATTATGGTCAGGAACAATATAATCCAACGAATCGGTTCAAGTTCTTTCCGGCTGGTTCATTGGCATGGATAGCCAGCAAAGAAGATTTTTTGAGTGAAAACGATAAAATTGATTACCTGAAAGTAAGAGCATCTTATGGAATTGTTGGTGGCGGTAGCGGTCAGCTATTTCCGGGCTACAATGCAAAAAACAGGATGAATTACGCTCAATATTATCAAAAATTTGGAGGTGTGAATTTTGGTGAGACCAATTCGTTTGCGCCATCAGGAGCTTCGTATCAACTTGGTGCATTGGCAAATCCTAATTTGTCATCCGATTTATCGCATAAACTGAATGTGGGTTTTGAATCAACACTTCTCGACCACATCAATGTGAAATTTGATTATTTCTACGATAAACGAACCGATATTCTGGCCTGGGATAATTTAATGCCAGCTACTATGGGTTTTGCCGGACGATTATCCTATCTGAATGGTGGACAAGTTGATAATCAGGGCTATGAGTTTAGCATCGATTATTTTGGCGAACAAGGCGACTTTAGTTATTTAATTAACGGTGGAATTTGGTACAATAAAAGTAAAATTGTAAAAAAACCGGATGTTATTCCATTACCGGGAGTGGATAACCGAAGTGGTATCAATATGCCAATAGGTCAATATTTTGGTTACGAGCAGATTGGGTTTTACGCCACCGATACAGAAGCTGCCAACGCCACTGTAAAGCAAACATTTGGTTACACGCAAGCAGGTGATGCCATCTACAAAGATAATACAGGCGATAACAGAATTGATATTTCGGATATGGTTCCGTTGGGTTATTCTTATATTCCACAATACGAATATTCTGTTTCTATCGATTTGAAATACAAAGGAATCTATCTTTCAGCTTTAGGACAAGGAACAATGAATAGTTCAGTTATGCTGGGAGGTTATGCAGTGCCATTTAGTACGCAGGGAAATGCCTACAAAACATTTACCGAAAATAGTTGGACACCAGCAACAGCAAGTACAGCCAAATTTCCACGACTTTCGACATCTGCAAACGCCAACAATAGCCAGGCTAGTTCAATGTGGTTAATATCAGCCGATTATTTTAAACTTCGAAATCTCGAGATTGGCTACGAATTTCCAAAAGCATGGCTAAAAGAAATAAAATTCAATTCCGCTCGTGTCTATCTGTTGGGATTAGACCTTTTTACTTTTGCCAAAGAATTCAAACATGGCGACCCTGAAACTTTGGGAATTTATCCTTCAATGAAATCATATAGTTTAGGCCTTAGCGTAACCTTTTGATAGAACAAAACACATAGAAAATTTGTAAAACTAAACAAATATGAGAACTAAAACTAAAATACTAACATTCCTCAGTTTATTCATCTTACTCTTTACTTCATGCGAAGATTTTTATCAGGTAAATGACAAAGAACTGATTGGAAGGGATTTGGTAGTTAAAAACGAGGAATTTATTACTGGTCTTTGGGATAATCTATATCATTCTTTCGATAATGGATTTCAGGAAGTGGGTAGTAGTATGCTTGCCAGCGCCTGCGACGAAGCCGAAAGTAACGTCCCTTTTGGTGCTACAACTTCCTTTAATCAGGGAAGTTGGAATTCGTATAACACACCTTATAGCAGAAGTTGGGCATATCTCTATCAGGGAATAAATAATGCATCTCACTTTTTGGAGATTTCTGACACAATAACAAATACAGAATTTAATTTTTATAAGGACTATAAGAAGTATCCCGATAACAAAGTTAAATATAATCAGTTTTTAGCAAATTTAAAATCATATCGCAATGATGCACAGTTTTTTAAAGCTTATTTTCATTTTCAACTATGGAAAATGTATGGTAATGCGGCCATCGTTGACAAGGTGATTTCAAAAGATGAAGCCAAAAACCTCAAGCAAGCTACAACTGCCGAAATGGTGAATTACATTTCAGGTACATTAAATGGCGTAATTGCTGAATTCGACGTGATTGCAAAAATGCCTAATTCTTCCTACAGTGCAGGGAAATGGGGTTCTAGCCAATTGGGAAGAATAACCAAAGGAGCTGCTCTGGCTCTCAAATGTCGGTTATTCCTTTACGCAGCCAGTCCACTTTACAACGAAGGTGCTTATAATACTGCCTATTGCGATAGTGCCGCCAAAGCTGCTGCTGCTATTATCAATTCAGGAATTTACAGCGTTGATATTAGTTACCGTAAGCTCCAGTTCGATAGAACAGTTGCCAATACCGAAAATATTTTGGATAA
>JBMOHG010000138.1:0-7920 GCA_049317965.1 Paludibacter sp. | reverse complement strand
TTAAAAATCTCTTGACGCTGCATATTCAGCACATAAAATTAGCGATTTTTTCACTTCGCTGTTTGCAAAGCCATTGAGTTCTTCGATGGCTTTATTTTTATAAATTTCCATCTGTTCTGTTGCATATTTAACACCACCTTCTTTGTGAGTAAAAAGTGTAATGGTTTTTATGTTTTCTGTACTGAAGTCCTTATTGTCAACCATCAAAAGTACCTGATCACGTTCTGTGCCGGTTGTATTCATTAAAGCATAAATTAAAGGCAAAGTCATTTTACCATCCCGTATATCATTACCTGTTGGTTTACCGATGTGAGTGTTTTCAGAATAATCGAAAATATCATCTTTTATTTGGAAGCAAATACCTAAATACTCTCCAAAATTGCGTAGATGTAAAAGTGTTTCTTCATCTGCTTTTACCGACATACCTCCAACTTCTGCACAAGTTGAAAACAATAAGGCAGTTTTTTTTCGAATGATATTGAAGTAGTTGGCTTCAGAAGAATCAGAAATACTGGCATTTATCAATTGCAATAACTCACCATCCGAAAGTTGCATCCCGATGCTGGCTATTGCTTTTAGAATTTCAAGATTATTTGTTTTGGTTGCGCTGCCAAGTGATTTGGATAAAATATAGTCACCCGAAAGTATGGCAATTTTATTTGTCCAACGTGCATTGATTGAAGGTTTTCCACGACGTTCGAGCGTGTCATCCACCACATCGTCGTGTATCAGACTGGCTGTATGCAACAATTCTAAAGAAAGTGCACCGTTGAGTGTAGTTTGGTTAACTTCACCGCACAACTTTGCCGACAATATCGTCAACATTGGTCGCAGTTGTTTACCGCTTTTTTTTAACACGTATTCATTTACACTTTCGAGCATAGGATTATCCGTGCTAAGCGCTTCTGCAAATGTTTTTCCAAACAATTGCATTTCCGTCAAAATTGGCTTTCTGATGTTGTCGATAAAGTTCATGAGAACAGTTAACTTTTGATGATTTGCAAAAGTAAACAATTTTGTGGTTTGTTTGGTTCATTGTGATAAATTCTGCATAAATTTTAATTACTTTTACGGTCAATTTGGGTCGAATGAGAAAGGAATTAAGACTAAAGTCCCTCGAATAAAGTCTTATGACCTTTTACATTTGTCCATAAACATTTAATTATTATGAAAAAACTTTTTTTAATTGATGCTTATGCCATCATATATAGAGCGTATTATGCTTTTATTCGCAATCCACGTTTTAATTCAAAAGGGTTAAATACTTCAGCAATCTTTGGTTTTGTCAATACACTCGAAGATGTTTTGAAACGCGAAAAACCAACTCATATAGCCGTAGCTTTCGATCCAAAAGGAAAAACTTTTCGTCATGAAGCTTACGACCAATACAAAGCACAGCGCGAATCGACACCAGAAGATATTCGGTTGGCAGTTCCAATTATTAAGAAATTGGTTGAAGCTTATAATATTCCTGTACTCGAAGTAAATGGCTACGAGGCAGACGATGTGATTGGAACAATGGCGAAATTGGCTGAAAAAGAAGGATTTGAAGTGTATATGCTTACTCCTGATAAAGACTACGGACAATTAGTTTCGGATCACATCTTTATGTACAGACCTAAACATACCGGAGGTTTTGAAGTGATGGGCCCCGACGAAGTGAAAAATAAATACGAATTAGACAGCCATGATCAGGTAATTGATTTGTTGGGATTGATGGGCGATGCTTCTGATAATATTCCAGGCTGTCCGGGAGTAGGTGAAAAAACAGCTGTTAAATTATTGCAACAATTTGGTAGTATTGACACTTTACTTTCAAGAACTGATGAATTAAAGGGAGCTATGAAAACCAAAATTGAAGAAAACAAAGAAATGATTATTTTCTCGCGTTTTCTAGCTACAATCAAAACGGATGTTCCAATTAACTTCGACGAAAAAAGTCTGGAAATTGAACCACGAAACGAAACTGAACTCCGGGCATTGTTCGATGAATTAGAGTTCCGAACCATGTCGGCTAAACTTGGTACACCTTTTATGTCATTTCCACCCGACCATCCTGTTCCTGCAATTCAGTTTGCAAAACCAAAACAAAGTGGTCAAATGTCATTATTCGATGACAATGGAGAAGCTGAAATTTCAGCTATTCCTCAACAAACCATAAATTTCGAGACTGTTCAAGAATCAAATACGATAAACGGTTTAGCTACAATTGCAAATATACCACACAAGTATATGTTGGTGGACAATAAAGTGAAACGATCGGATTTAATATCCAAACTTTTCATGCAAAAATCAATCTGTTTCGACACCGAAACAACAGGTTTAGATGTATTTAATGACGACTTGGTGGGACTTTCATTTTGTTATAAAGAGTCTGAAGCTTATTATGTTTCCTTGCCGGAAAATAAATTGGAAGCAAAGGAAATAGTTCAGGAATTCAGGGTAATTTTTCAAAGCGACCAAATTGAAAAGATCGGTCAAAATATAAAATTCGACATGCTAATGTTAGCACAATATGGCATTGAACTGAACGGTAAACTTTTCGACACAATGATTGCTCATTACCTGGTTCAGCCTGAGCTACGCCACGGAATGGACTATCTGGCAGAGATTTATCTAAAATATCGCACCATTCATTATGCTGATTTAGTGGGTGCAAAAGGTAAAGGACAAGCAAGCATACGTACTGTCGAATTGGAAAAACTATGCGACTATGCAGCCGAAGATGCAGATGTGACTTTCAGATTGAAACAAATTTTAGAACAAGAATTGAAAACCAACCAGTTGGAGAAACTTTTTTATGAAATTGAAATGCCATTGCTCAAAGTATTGTCAACAATGGAGCAAACCGGAGTACGGATTGATGGTGATGCATTGGCTCTAAGTTCCGAAATCCTTACTTCCGAAATGATTCATTTAGAAAAAGAAATTCATCAAATTGCAGGTTTTGAATTTAATGTAAGTTCGCCAATGCAAGTAGGTGAAATACTTTTTGATAAGTTGAAATTGGATGCTAAAGCAAAAAAAACTAAAACTGGTCAATATTCTACATCCGAAGATATTTTAGAAAAACTGCAATCAAAACATCCAATTATTGGAAAAATTCTGGATTACCGTGGACTAAAAAAACTTCTCAGTACGTATATTGATGCACTACCTTTATTGATAAACCCAAAAACAGGTAAAGTTCATACTTCTTTCAATCAATCAGTTACTGCCACCGGTCGACTTAGTTCCACAAACCCTAACTTGCAAAACATCCCTATTCGTGATGCTCAGGGAAAAGAAATCCGAAAAGCTTTTATTCCAGATGCTGACAGCGTTTTTCTTAGCGCCGATTACTCTCAAATTGAACTTCGCATTATGGCACATCTGAGTGGAGATGCAAATATGATGGCTGCATTTAATAGCGGACTTGATATTCATACCGCCACTGCTGCCAATATTTATAAAATTCCGCTGAATGAAGTGACTTCAGATATGCGCAGAAAAGCAAAAACTGCCAATTTTGGCATTATTTATGGTATTTCTGTTTTTGGATTATCCGACAGGTTGGGAATTCCACGTGCTGAAGCAAAAGAATTGATTGATGGCTATTTTGAAACTTATCCCGAAGTAAAAAAATATATGGATGCCAGCATTCAGCGCGCGAAAGAAATGGGATATGTAGAAACATTATTTGGACGCAAGCGCTTTTTGCCGGATATTAATTCACAAAATAGTATCGTTCGTGGTTTTGCTGAGCGAAATGCAATAAATGCACCCATACAAGGCACTGCTGCCGACATTATTAAAATTGCAATGGTGCACATTCAAAAACGTTTGGAAAATGAAAATCTACAAGCTAAAATGACCATGCAAGTACATGATGAGTTGAACTTTACAGTACCAAATGCCGAAGTTGAGAATGTGAGAAAAGTGGTTGTTGAAGAAATGGAGAATGCCATCCAACTTCGTGTACCACTAATTGCCGATTGTGGAGTTGGAAGCAATTGGCTAGAAGCACATTGAAAATAAAAATTATTTGAAACCTATTTTTCTCAATTTACAAAGACAGTCAGTTAAAAAAGAGCTCTTTAACTGTATTTTGACACAACATCTTGCACGTCAGTCAACTTACTGGATTTCAAAAAGATATAAGAACAAACTCACTGTTAATAACATTTAAGATTTCAAAAATAGTATAAAATACCATAATATATCCTACTAGTATTATAGCATTAATAATATTCATTTATATTTGCGGAAAAATTTCTTTAATCGATGAGAGTAAATTCCAAAATTAGATACGGATTGAGGACTATGATTGAGATTGCAAACTCGACCAAACCTAATGGTATGCTTCAAAAAGATATTGCTAAAAATCAAAATATTTCACTGAAGTACTTGGATCCAATTATCTCGTCATTAAAGCTTAAAGGTCTAATTACCAACTCAAAGGGTAAGGGAAGTGGTTATATTTTAACACGACCGGCAGCAAATATCAATATGTTGGATATTTACACTGCATTCGAACAGATTATAGTTGTAGAATGCATAAACAATATGGAATTTTGTGATAGATCTGCACATGATTGTAAGGGCAGAAATTATTGGACTGAATTTATGTGTGATTTCAATATGATTTTGAAAAAAAAAAATCTGGAGCAAATAATGATTGAAACTAAATATGAATGTAATGAACAGAAATCAGATTAACTGTTAGTTCTGTGTTTTTTCATATATTTTTTTCATTTACAATGCTACTAATATCATAGGATATGTATCTATTATTAATTTATGATCGCTTTTTGAAATATATAAAATAAAAAATTTGCACTTATATACTACCATTGTTATAGCATTTATGTCTTTTTTAAACTAAGAATTATTAGTCATTAATTAGAAATTAAATATAAGTAATTGAGTATTTTAGCTAATTGTACTATCTATGTTATAGGACTTATTTATATAAAACTATTACATTTATTAAGAAAAAAGCAAAATCATTATAAAAATCGATATTGTCGCAAAAAAATAAAAATTATTTAAAAAAATTATTATGATTATCAGAAAAAAATCCAAGTCACTTGCATTGTTTATTTTAAGCATTGCGTTTTCAGCATTTAACAGTTTTGGAGTTGCACAAGTTTATAAAATTATTCCTGCAAGCTCATCAATGACAATTTTTGGAACTACCAACGTACATGATTTTCAGTCTAAAGTAGGGCAAATTAGCGGAGAGGTTGTTATTAATGCATCAAAACAGGTACAATCCTTAAGTGTAGATGTTCCGGTTAAGGGTATTAAAAGTAACGAAAAAGCTATGGATAACAAAACTTATGAAGCTTTTAAGTCGGATAAAAATCCGAACATTTCATTTAGACTTATTGAAGTTGGGTCACTACAGATTAATGACAATGAAATGGAGGGAATTGTTTCTGGGAATTTGACTATGGCGGGAGTAACAAGAAAAGTCAGTTTTAAAGCAATTGGTAAAAGCAATAAAGCTGGTATGTATCAGGTTAAAGGCGCGCTGCCACTTAAAATGACAGATTTTAAAATGAGTCCTCCAACTGCATTAATGGGTATGATGAAAGTTGGCGATGCTATAACTCTAAAATTCGATGTAACTATTGCTACCCCAAATATGACAAATAACAACTAACAATATCACATACAATAATTCACTAAAAACCAATAAATTAATCATTAAATTATTCAAGAAAATGAAAAAAACAATTTTAACAGTAGCAGCCACTCTTTTACTTAGCAGCTCAATGTTCGCACAACTTCGTGATGGTGGGAAAGATGGTATCAATGTATTTGAAACTCCAAAAAAGGAAACTAAATTTGATGGGGTAAAAGCTAACATAGGTGGTGCTTTCACACTTGGTTTTCAGGCTTTAAAACACAGTAATGAAGCCTCAATAAACGTGAAAACTGACCCAAGTTTAGGAAATCTGGTAGCTGGAAAAAAATATGATGCAAACTTATTAGTTCCAATTACCCCTGGGTTTAACAATGCCACTGCAAATATGGCCATTAACTTAGCACTAGCTGACGGTGTAGATGTAAAAATGGAATTGTACTTATCAGCTCGTCATCATCAAGAAACTTGGGTGAAAGGTGGTTTCGTTCAATTCAACAAATTGCCATTTATCAAAATTGACTTACTTGACAACATTATGAAGTACACCACTTTGAAAATGGGTCACATGGAAGTAAATTATGGTGATGCACACTTCCGTCGTACCGACAATGGCAATGCAATGTACAATCCATTTATTGAAAACTACATTATGGATGCATTTGCTACTGAAATTGGCGCTGAAGCTGATATTAATGTAAATGGTATAATTGGAGTTTTAGGGATGACTACCGGCCAAATTAAAGGTGACCAATCAGAACCATCAATTGGAGTTGGTACAATGGCCGATGGTGTAACGAAAGATACCGTAACTGCTGGTTTAAGAAGACCTGCTATTCTTGCAAAATTAGGTTATGACGGAAAAATACTTGATGAAAAACTTCGTGTTCGTGCAACAGGATCTCTGTATTATACACCTGGATCAACTGGTGTGACATTATATGGTGGCGATAGAGGTGGATCACATTATTGGGGTGTAATGGATAATACTTTATCTGGTTCTACCTTTACTAAAGACAATATTGCTTTTACTTCAGGACGTTATAATCCTTCATTTGGCGATAAAATTACATCAATGATGGGTAACTTGTTTTTAGATTATAAACTTACGGATAAAATCAACGTAGAATCATTTACTACAATTGAAACTTCTACAGGACGTGGTAAAGCTGAAGCAACAGGTGAACGCACAGCAACTCAATTTGCAACAGATTTAATCATTCGCTATGATAATTTCTTTATTGCCGGACGTTACAATACAGTAAATTCTCAACAATTTACTGCAAAAATTGCAGCAAAAACTGCAACAGTAGCTACTGTAGCAACTGCAACAGTACCAGCATTACCAGCAAATCCGGCTTATGCCGAAGTACCAGCAGGCATGTATGATGTGAAAGTAGGACGTATTGCAGTAAGTGCAGGTTGGTTCTTAACTAAAAACGTAATGGCAAAAGTAGAATACACTACTCAAACTTACGGTGGTTTCCTTTATAATGATATCAGAAGCAACGGAAAATTTGATGGAATCGTTGCCGAAGCAGTTATTGGTTTCTAACAATCAAATTTGTTAATAATTTAATAGGCCGGTAAGATGAAATTCTTACCGGTTTATTCAGCTAAAAAAAGTAATTATTAGGATATGAAAAAAATCATTAGTTACACGCTGCTACTTTTAATGCTAAGTTTAAATTTATCTGCTCAGACGACTGTCAAAGTAGATTTATTAAAGAAGAGTTGGCTTTCTATTAACGGCAAGTCAAACATCATATCTTTCAAATTGATTCATAATGGTGAAAAACTTCTTGGAAAAAGTTTAACATTAACAACCACTCAAAATCAAAATAAACTGTTTTTGAGTCAAAATCAACTAGCAATTCTTGTAAAGAATTTTTCGTCAGACAATCCAATGGCACGACGCGATTTTCTAAAACTTATAAAATCAGATACCTATCCAACTATAAATGTTCAACTAAATTATTTAGAAACAGCGAATGGAAAGAAGATTGAAGCAAATTCAAAAGGAGATGCTTATGTAAATATCACAATAACAGGAGTTACTAAACAATATCATATACCGGTATCAGCAAACAAAGATGGTGAATACGTAATGGTAGATGGAAATAAAAGTTTAAATATTCGTGATTTTGGCCTTACTCCTCCTGTAGAAATGATGGGTTTGTTGAAAGTAAGCGAGTGGATTGACTTAGATTTTCATTTGATTTGTAAAATAACAATGAGTAAAACTCCAAGTGATTTAATAGCCGCTACAAGTTCGCAAAATGCTCTTGGAA
>JBMOHG010000137.1:0-7936 GCA_049317965.1 Paludibacter sp. | reverse complement strand
ACATAATAATGTTCGAAAGCCTTGTCGGTATCAGGTTTTTTTGGTTCATGAATTTCTTCTTCTGAAAATTCCATTTCGTTTAACTCATCAATTTTTACAGATTCATGAATTTTTGCTGACTCATAACTATGTATATCTTTTTGAGTATGCGAATGTGCTTTAGCAACTTTAGCCGGCATTCCGGGAATATCACTCACATCAAACCCTGTTGCAATAAGCGTTATTTTCACATTTTCTTTCAAAGCATCATCAAAACTTGCACCCCAAATAACCTGAACATTATCGCCTACAGTTGACATAAACTGATGAATTTGATCCACTTCTTCCATTCTGATTTGGTCGGTAGTAGAACAATATAAACTCAACAGAATTTTACTTGCACCACTTACATCGTTGGTATTCAGCAATGGAGAATTAAGTGCATCTTCAATAGCTTTGGTAATTCGGTTTTCGCCCGATGCAAATCCGGTGTTCATAATAGCCACATTTCCGTCTTTCATTATGCTGTACACATCGGCAAAGTCAGTATTGATATAGCCCGGTACAGTAATAATTTCGGCAATTGCTTTAGCAGCATTTGTCAATACATCATCCGCTTTGGCAAAGGCGTTGGCAAGTTCCAAATCGGGATAAATCTCTTTCAGCTTTTCGTTATTAATCACTAAAATAGCATCAACATGTTCGCTTAATGCAGCCACACCTTCAAGCGCTTGCCTGATTTTCATGCTGCCTTCGAATGCAAACGGAATGGTAACTATACCCACTGTAAGAATACCCAAATCGTGTGCTGCTTTTGCCACTACAGGCGATGCACCTGTACCGGTTCCACCACCCATTCCGGCAGTGATGAACACCATTTTTGTATTATCTTTCAGCAATTCCTGAATTTTCTCAATCGATTCCTCTGCAGCCACTCGAGCCACTTCAGGTTTACCACCCGCTCCTAATCCAGAAGTTGTTTCGGCACCAAGCTGAATTTTTGTTGGAACAGGCGATTTTATCAATGCTTGATTGTCGGTATTACATACCACAAACGAAACATCGGTGATTCCCTGACGATACATGTGATTGACAGCATTTCCACCGCCGCCGCCTACGCCTATCACTTTGATAATCGAACTGCCAACTAAAGGCAATTCTAAAGGCAAACTTTCATCCAGATACCCCATACATTTATTTGTTAGTCATAACATCGGGCAACAGCCCGTTGTTTTTTATTATTTATTTTAAGTCTTAATTAATTCATTTTGTTATCATCATTAAAGAAATCGAACAATCCCTTTGTAATTTTATCTTTGATTTTTCTTCCCTTGCCACCCGGTAACTTAATAATTTCGTCGGTCTTCTTCACTGTTTCTTCAATTGGATGTTGTTTTCTATATTCATCTGTAAGTATAACAGTTCCAATTAATTGGGCGAAGTGTGGATCGAGATATTGCTCAGGCGTATCATCAGACAGCCATTCGGAATGATCCCCAAACCGTGTGTAAATATCGGTTTTTTCTGAAATAAAATCCAAAATATTGCTTAGTTTTGAACCACCACCTGTAATTACTATACCTGCTTCTAACGAAAAAGGAAGATTTTGTATTGTTTCAAAAATTGGTTGTAAAATTTCTTCCAAACGTGCTTCGATTATGGTAGCCAAAAATTTAGTGGAAATTCTAACCGGCACATTAATATCTTCATCCGAAGGTATTTGAACATAAATGGGTTGTAGTACTAATGACTCGAGCGCAATCCCTTTTAAGCATTTCAATCGTTCGGCATTGGCTTCCGAAATACCTAATTCTTGTATATCTTTTGTAATGTTTTTCGCACCAAGTGGGACCACCATTAAGTTTTGAATTACTCCTTCAAAATAAACAGCGAGTGAAGTAGTTGTGGCTCCAAAATTTATTAATGCGCAGCCATCTTCACGTTCCTGCTCTTCGAGTAATACTGTGGATAACGCTTCCATAGCCAATGGACTATATTCCAGTCGAATACCGGTACGGTCGATGCAGCGGGCAATTTCTGCTTTTATAATTGAATGGCCGATAATTACATTGTAATTGGCAGTAATCTGTGTGCCGGGTTTTCCAACAGGTTCATCCATACGCTTGCCATCCAACATATAAGAAAGTGGTATAATGTCGAATATAGTGATGTCAGGTTTCTCCGATTTTTTTCTACATTCCTCCAATATATCTTCCAACAGTGATTCGGTTACAATATTGGGTTTCCCAACAAACCGACTCACCGAAACTGAAATGGTTTTCATGCTTTTTGCACCAATGGCGATTGAAATCATGCTGTTTTCAGGTATTTTTGCACTGTTTTGCAACAGCTTATTACATTCATTTATTTTGAATGCAGCTCCTGATACTTGTTCTACAATTCCCCATTTAATATCATCCGAAGGTTTATGTTCTTCTGATAAAATTTTGAGAGCGCCGTTTTTTTGCATTTCAGCGGCAATGGCCGAAATGCGCGAGCTACCCAAATCAATAGCTATAAATTGTTTATTTGAAATCATAATTTATTGGAAATAATCGAATCTTTTTTTTCTGCAACCACTACTTTCGGTTGTATTGGTTGAAAACCCAGTTTATCACAAACCACTTGGTCTTTATATTGTAAATCAATAATTTTGTATTTATTCCAGCCAATTACGCTGAATCCGTGTACATAAAGTTTTCGTAACTTTTCGAGTTTGGCAGCGTAATTGTCCAACGTTCCCAGCACAATGGTGGCTTCACCTACACGTGGAATCAGCTCAATTTTTTTATCATCCCGCACATATATTTGTTCAATTTGAGCATTCCAAAACGGATTCTGTTCGAGATAGGTTACAAAATCAAACAACTTGGTAGTAGCCATCGAAACAGTCACCCTTCCCGATACAACCGGTATATATGCTCCGTAATTACTGGAGATGGGCATTGTTTTCCGATCAACATCTACATAATAACTTCCAAGTCCCACCACCCTGAATTTTGGGCAGCGCTGATTTACTTTTACATATACTTCGCCCGAAGGTGTAGTATAGCATTCAGCCACTTTAATCATTGGGTTTTTATGTAAAACTTCTTCAATCGATTCTGTGCGTATGTATTTTAGCGTTTTCCCAACCGGATTTAAGTTGTTTTGATCCAAAATTACAGCAATGTCTTTTTGCGAAATAAGCTGAATTTTATCACTATCGGCCAATATAATGTAAAAATCGCGACAAACCTGTTCTTTGTGATTTTCTGAAAAATACAACAATGAAAATACCATATACCCCAAAACTATTAGGGCAAATATGGAAATCAATATGTATTTGAAAATCGGTTTCATAAACGCAAAAAATTAATGTATATTTAATTGATAATCATTGATTAATAATCCTGGCGAAAGGTTTAACCTAGTTGTTAATTTACGAATCATATCGACAGTCAATTTCCGTTTGCGATTTAATACTTCAGACACTCTACTTTTACCCCCAATTTCTGGAATTAAATCAATTTGCTTTAATTTCATTTCTTCCATTCTAATCTTTATTGCTTCAATTGGATCTGGAGCATCAATTGGAAAGTATTTTCTTTCATACTCATCTATCATTATTCCAAGTATATCAGCTTCATCGCTTTCAATTGTTCCTATTGCAGCATCAAATAATATATCAAGTCTTTCTAATGCAACTCTATAATCAGTGTCAGTTTTTATTAAATTTATATTCATAATTCGAATTATTAAATCGTATTTGCATTAATTTTTTCATATTCGCTATGTAGCCCAATAAACCGGATAAAAATCCATTGCTTTTCAAAGTTAAATTTAGTAACCAATCTGTATGAATTACCTTTAATATTGAATACTATGCGACCATTTTTTAATATACTTGCATTTGCAAAAGTTTGTTTGACATCTATGGGTGTTTTCCATTCAGAATTCATTGCGGTATCATACCATGTTTTCAAATACTGTTCACAATCAGAATGTTTCTCCCAAAATTCTCTTAACGTGCTTTTTGCAAATATTCTTTCCATTTTAGTTAGGTGTGCAAAGATAATAAATAATTCTCAATTTGGGAACTTTATTGAATTCTGGTGAACTATTAATAGGTTTCTGATGAGTTTAAGAATAAAAATTATAAAATTTAAAGGTGAATAATGATTCGATTTTAAAATAAATCATTTTTCCTTTCCCAAACTTTTCAACATTTCTTTAATTTTTGGCACCATTTTATCAATATCTCCCGCTCCAAATGTCACCAGTACATCTAATTGCTTTTCTTTTAGTAAAGGCAATAGATTTTCGTTTGAGCACAAAGTTTTATTTTTAAGTTTTACATCGCGCAAAATAATCTCTGAAGTAACGCCCTCAATAGGTAATTCGCGTGCCGGATAAATATCCAACAATATCAACTCATCCAAAGCTGACAAAGCATCTGCAAAATCGGCAGCAAAGTCACGTGTCCTGGAAAAAAGATGCGGTTGAAAAATTCCTGTAATTTTTCTGTCGGGATACAAGTTCCGAATGGAAGAAATACTCGCTTTCAGTTCGCTTGGATGATGGGCATAATCGTCCATAAACACAACTTTGTCTGATTTGTACACCACATTAAATCGACGATAGATTCCTGAAAAAGATGATATTCCTGCACGTAATTCTTCAGTAGAAACACCGTTTAACCATGCCAGAGCCATTGCTGCAACACTATTCTCAACATTTATTCGAGCTGGTACACCTAATCGAACATCATTCATTCTATCGTTTGGCGTCACAAAATCGAAATGAATTTCACCTTTCACTGTGCGTATATTTTCAGCATGAAAATCTCCGCCTTCGTCCATCGAATAAGTATATAGTTTCACCCCTTTCTGAAGTTGTGGCACAATGTCAATGCCTTTACGCATAATTAATGCACCACCAGTACGAATAAGCGAAGTAAAATGCTCAAAACTTTCACGAAATGCATCCGGAGTTTCATAAATATCCAAATGATCGGGGTCGGCAGACGTGATTACTGCCATATATGGTGAAAGCTGATGAAAAGAACGATCGTACTCATCGGCTTCAATTACTACCAAATTACTTTCTTTAGAAATTAGTAAATTTGTATTGTAATTATTGGCAATTCCACCTAAAAAAGCATTACACGACACCTGTGATTGATATAGTAAATGTGCAGTAATTGTGGAAGTAGTGGTTTTACCATGTGTTCCGGCAATGCATATTCCTTTGCTCTGACGTGTAATATTTCCCAACACTTGAGCACGTTTTTGAATTGTAAAATTGTTTTCCTGAAAATAAATCAATTGCGGATGATTTTGAGGAATTGCAGGTGTAATTACCACCAATACATTTTTTTGATGTTGATATTCAAGTGGAATTTGATCAACATTTTCGTTGAAACAAACTCCAATTCCTTCTGCTTGCAAATCGGCGGTTAGTTTGGTTTCGGTACGGTCGTAACCTGATACCTGAAACCCTTTAGCACGAAAATAGCGTGCCAATGCGCTCATTCCGATACCACCAATCCCCAGAAAATAATATTTTGTAAATTTATTCATAATTCAATTCTTATTCATTAAGCTTTTAAAAGTCAGATGCAATGGAACCATTTATCTAATTAAATGAATCACTTCCTTTGCAATTCTATCAGCTGAATCAACTTCTGCCATTTTTAATATGTTTTCGCTCAGTTTTTGAAGAGCTTTTTCATTATTTATTAACTCCAATGCTTTTATTACCAATTGTTCTTTTGAATCTACATCTTTTATCATTACCGCAGCATTTTTACGTACCAAAGCCAGTGCATTCTGTGTTTGATGATCCTCAGCAACATTGGGCGAAGGAACTAAAATAACAGGTTTTGCCAACAAACATAATTCGGAAATTGAACTTGCACCTGCACGTGAAATAACCAAATCCGCAATAGAATAAGCTAAATCCATACGAGAAACGAAATCCGTAACCAACAAACGGGGCGAAGTGAATGATTCTGCCGCTTTAAGTGCATCGGCAATATAGAATTTACCGGTTTGCCAGATAACCTGCACATCTGCTTTCAACAATTCGTCTAGTTTTGCGATAATACTTTGATTAATTGTACGGGCTCCCAAACTTCCACCAACCACCAAAATGGTTTTTTTTGTTGCATCAAAACCAAAAAACTGATAAGCCTCATCGGTTTTTGGAGCTATTGCAAACAAATCCTGTCGAACTGGATTTCCAGTTAGTATAATTTTGTTTTTTGGAAAAAACTTTTCCATTCCTTCGTAAGCAACACAAATTCGTTTTGCTTTTTTTGCTAATAATTTATTTGTGACACCGGCATAAGAATTTTGTTCCTGAATAAGTGTTGGAACTCCATAAGCACCGGCTGCACGCAATGTAGGACCACTTGCATAACCGCCCACACCAATTGCCACATCGGGTTTAAATTTACGAATTATTCCACGAGCCATCACCAGACAACGAGCCAAATTCCAAACAACTTTGATATTGCGAAGCATATTTTTACGGTCGAAACCACTCACAGGTAATCCTTCGATGGCATAACCTGCAGCAGGCACTCGTTCCATTTCCATACGCCCCAATGCCCCTACAAAAAGTATTTCTGCATCTGGAAGCTGTTTTTTTAAGGCATTTGCAATACTGATAGCAGGAAAAATATGCCCACCTGTGCCACCGCCACTGATAATAAATTTACGTTTCATAGAACAAAGTTTTTTAAAGTTTATCCAATTCCACAACCGGTATTTCTACATCTTGAATTTCTGAAGTTTCCTCAATCGGTTGTACTTCGTTTTTTATTTGACGTGTGATTCCCAGAATAATACCAAAATATATGCAGGTAATTAAAATTGAAGTTCCACCTCTACTTATTAATGGTAATGGTTGACCTGTTACTGGTCCCGAACCACTCGAAACCACCATGCTCACCAATGCTTGAATAACAATCATTAATGACAGGCCAATAACTAACAAGGCAGGAAAAACGGATGTGCTCTTCGTAGCTATTCTTCCCGCTCGAAATAGTAATATTAAATAGAGAATCATGACGAAAATTCCACCAATTAATCCCATTTCTTCTACAATAATAGCATATATAAAATCGGAATAAGCTTGCGGAAGAAAATCTCGCTCCAGACTATTTCCCGGAAAAACACCAAAAAATCCACCGCGAGCTATAGCTATTCTACCATGTTGTTCCTGTAGGTTATCATCGTTGATAGTGTATTTGGTAGTTGCTCCATTTTTGTCGCCTACAAATTTACGTTCAATACGTGCAACCCAGGTATATCCACGATCGAATACAGCTGGCATTGAGCTTTTTGGTATAGTTTTAAATGCTCCGTACCCTAAACCACCAACAATAATCAATATCACTGCCAATGATGCCAAATACTTCAACGAAATTCGACCAATAAACATCATTATAAAAACTACAACAAAGAGAATAAATGCTGTAGAAAAGTTTTCGAGTAAAATAAGCCCTGAAATAACTCCAAGTATTAAAACCGTATTTCTGAAGTACATCCACTCGTTCTTTTCAAC
Organism: Paludibacter sp.; assembly: GCA_049317965.1. Lineage (GTDB taxonomy): Bacteria > Bacteroidota > Bacteroidia > Bacteroidales > Paludibacteraceae > Paludibacter. The sequence goes on along the minus strand of JBMOHG010000137.1, from coordinate 406 downwards.
ATCTTTGATTCGTGAGATTAAGTCGGCAGCAACAATAATAACTGATAACTTGGCTAGTTCCGAAGGTTGAAACTGAACTCCAAAAATAACCAACCAACGAGAAGCATCGTTCTCACTTTTCCCATTTATAAGTACCCATACCAGCAACACAGATGACAATACCAGACCAAAGTAAGATGCGATACGAATGTATTTGTAAGGTAGAAAATGAACCAAAAAAACAATAAATACACCAATTGCCAAAAAACCTACATGGCGCAACATTGGGCCGGTTTGGTTAATAGATTTGTATGCCAAAGTACTTGATGCACTGTACATTTCGATAGCCGAAAGAATGCAGAGCGTAATAAATACAATCCAAAGAGTTGTATCGCCTTTAAAGTATTTTTTTAGCAATGTTTCCATA
>JBMOHG010000136.1:0-7951 GCA_049317965.1 Paludibacter sp. | reverse complement strand
AATATTTTGCGATATTCGGTTAATTCATTTGCAGCCAGACTGGTGGAGGAATCACAATTAGGAATTATTGCCAATGGGAACAACATAAACGGAATGAATGTGGGCAGTGGTGGAAGTACCAGTGGAAGTGGTAAGCCGGGATTAAACTCTTCACTTTCCGGTGGAATAAATTTCTCGTCGGGAAAAGAAACTAAAAAAGAACCGTGGTTGTTCAATGGCGATCTTTCATACGGATTCAATGAAATGATAGTGCGTCGAAAAGCCACACGCCAATATTATTTACAGGATAGTACTTCTTATCAAAATGATAGTATAGAGCAATTTACCAGAGAACAGGGCATTAATTTTAGTGCTAAAATTGAAAACAGAATGGTAAAAGGTTGGGTATTTTCGTTTTCACCCTCAGCATCCTATAAAACCACCACACGAAACGACGAAGGATTTACATTATTGCAAGCTGGAAATGTCGATAGAGATTCAGTAAATTCAAACCGTTACAAAAGAAATTCTGCTACTCCTGAATTGAATTTGCGTGGTATTCTGACTATTTCGCACGACTTTACAAAAAAAGGAAGGAAGCTTTCATTGAGTCTCGACTCTCGGTTTTCAGACAACCAGGGAACAGGCGAAACACATGCCAATTATTTTTATTATCGCAATAAACCTTCAAGCCAGAAAGTGAGTCGTGATCAACAATGGGAGAATAACTCTACAAGTTTCACTAATCGAATCTATCTTTCGTACATCGAACCTTTGGCCGCAAAACATTCATTACAATTTGTTTATTGGGCACAATCGAGTAGCCGGCAGAATATTAAAAACAGCTATAAACCTGATTTGGTGGATAGTGAATATAGCATTCTGGATTTGCCTTACAGTAAAAGTCTCGATAATACCACACTGACACAACAACTCGGAGTGAGCTACAGAGGTGTTTTTAGCAAAATTGTGTACACTTTCGGGCTCGATTACAATCCATCATTTATTCGCAGTCGTTCCTTTATTCAAAATGCAGCTGCTTCGGGGGGTGATTCAACAATTACTTATTTCCCGGGATTAAATACCTATAATTATGCTCCTAATGCCTATTTGTTGTACAATATGGGAAAAGGAAAAAGCATCCGTTTCGACTATCGTGGACGTTCAGAATCGCCAACCGTTTATCAACTCGATCCTTCGCGCGACGAAACAAATCCGACCAATATTCGAATGGGAAATCCAAATCTTTCACCTAAATTTACTCATTGGTCGCGATTCCGTTACAATAGCAATAATCGTGAAATCCAACAATCTCTTTTGATTAATTTTGAAGGAAACTATGTGCTAAATGACATCATTAGTTTTACAAATTACGACGACATTACTGGAGTGAAAACCACTATGCCCATCAATCAATCAGGCTCATGGAATGCAAATGGCATGTTGATGTACAATCGTCCGTTTGGAAAGTATTTTCAAATAAATAATTATTCGCAAATAGGAATTAAAAATAATATTGGTTTTTCAACCATCAATAAGACTACCAACAGTATTAAAACGATAGCAACAACGCTTTCGGCAAAAGAGGAATTAGGCGTAACTTTCAAATGGGAATGGCTGTATTTGATATCAAAAGTAAATTATCAGTTAGGAAACACTACTTATTCAATCGAAAGTATGCTGCCAAAACGCACTTCATCACTGGGTGGATTTATAAATGCACAGGTTACATTACCAAAATCGTGGAGCATATCCACTGAACTGAATTATAGAAGTATTGAGGGCTTTTCAACCGAATACAATCGTACCGAAATGCTATGGAATGCCGAGATAAGCAAAAGCTTTCTCAAAAATAATTCGGGGACTATTACATTAATTGTGAATGACATTCTTCAACAACAACTGAGTGTGAATCAGATTGTGTCGAGCAATTATGTCGAAGACCAGCAATTTAATACGCTGAAAAGTTTTGTGATGTTGGTTTTTTCGTATAAGTTTAATACAATGGGGAGCAAATAAAATTTGAAAATGTGAAAATGTGGCAATTTGAAAATTTGAAAATGATAATACTTTTTTATTTGAAAAATAATGTCGAAATAAGGTAATAAGGTTAAGATACTACTACTTTTACTACTAAGGTTGACAAACAAAAATAAGGTTTAAATACTCAAACGGCATATTTTCAATATTAAAAACCTTAGTAGAAATCTATTGGACAACAAACCCCAACCTTATTACCTTATTTAAAAAATGATGCAACTTTCCGTTTGGATTGCAAATAAAATGTATATAAAATATTATATAGGTTTAACTACATTGTGGTTGCAAGTGTCTTTTCTGCAGAATTTTCTTTATAATTCTTCGTTTGATATTGGATTCTCTGAAATCTGGATTTCTGCCAATAAATCATTTAAGAAATTTGGATTTTTCTGAATTAGTTGGTCGGCAATGCGGGATGCATTTTGTTGCGATTCTTTTTTACTGGCTCCGGTTGCTTCGCTTATGAGTTTTCCCTGAATAATAAATTGAGTAAGAAAAAGATGTTTATTTGATTTGCTCAAAATTTCATCCACCAAAACAAATTCCGGTAGTAGATGGTTTTTCTGACACCACTCTATCAGTTTTGATTTAAAATTAACCTCATCTTCAACCACTTTATCAAGGTTGACAAATGTGCGAAACAGTCGCTGTTCAACGAATTTTTTACATTTCTTATACCCATAATCTAAATAAATTGCACCCATCAATGCTTCCAGTGCATTTCCATAGATGTTATTATTGGTATGAGAATTCACATATTTGGTAACTTTTACCAATTTATCCAACCCAATTTCAACTGCCAGCTGATTAAGCGAATCACGTTTTACTATTTTAGAACGGGTATTGGTGAGGAAACCTTCGCGTTGATTTTCGTAACGATGGTATAGAATATCAGTAACTACAGAATTCAGAACTGCATCTCCCAGAAATTCAAGTCGTTCGTTACTTAATGGATGGCCATTTTCGGTGGGAATTGAAACAGATTTATGCCTAACCGCGAGTTGATAATACTCAATTTTGTCGGGATAAAACCCCAGCACTTTGTAAAATAAAAAATAAGGCTCTTTTCGAGCATTCGAAACGAGCCTTATTTTTTGAAGGATATACTTTATCACAAACTTATTTTATGTATTTTTTGACAATTACACTCGCGTTATGTCCACCAAAGCCAAATGTATTTGACAATGCTGCATTAACAACACGTTTTTGTGCCTTGTTAAAAGTAAAATTCAGATTGTAATCAATGTCAGGATCTTCGTCGCCTGCTGTAAAGTTGATGGTTGGCGGAACAATATCGTTCACTACCGAAAGTACAGAAACAATAGCTTCAATCGCACCGGCAGCACCTAATAAGTGGCCAGTCATGGATTTTGTAGAGCTGATATTGAGTTTGTATGCATGGTCACCAAACACTTCTTTAATCGCTTTGGATTCAGAGATGTCTCCTACTGGAGTAGATGTTCCGTGAACATTAATATAATCAATATCTTCTGGATTCAATCCGGCATCTTTCAATGCACGTTTCATTACTAATTTTGCACCAAGTCCATCAGGGTGTGTAGCTGTCAGGTGATAAGCATCAGCCGACATTCCACCTCCTACAACTTCGCAAAGGATATTTGCACCACGGGCAATGGCATGTTCCAATTCTTCGAGAATTAAACAAGCACCACCTTCACCCATAACAAAACCATCACGACTTTTACTAAAAGGGCGAGAAGCCTTAGTAGGCTCATCGTTGCGGGTTGATAATGCATTCATTGCATTAAAACCTCCAACTCCACCTTCAGTAATTGCTGCTTCAGCACCACCTGCCACTATCATAACTGCTTTACCCATACGAATATTGGTAAATGCATCAATAACAGCATTTGTTGACGAAGCGCAAGCCGAACAGGTTGAATAGTTTGGTCCGTGAAAACCATACTTGATAGAGATTTGCCCTGCAGCAATATCCGAAATCATTTTTGGTATAAAGAACGGATTAAATTTAGGTCCTAATTCTTTATTTGAATAATAAAACCCAATTTCCTCTTCGAAGGTTTTAATACCACCGATACCGGCAGCAAAAATAACTCCTACTTCGTCTTTGTCCACCGACTCTAAATCCACCCCACAGTTTTCGATAGCTTCTTCGGCAGCTGCAATTGCATACTGCGCATAAAGATCAAGTTTGCGAGCCTCTTTACGGTCAAAATACTTCAACGGATCGAAGGTTTTGACTTCACAAGCAAATTTGGTCTTAAATAAAGAAGTATCGAAATGAGTAATAGGTGCAGCTCCGCTCACTCCATTAATCAGGTTATCCCACGTTTCAGAAACGTTGGACCCTAAAGGAGTAATCGCACCCAGACCTGTTACTACAACTCTTTTCAATTCCATAAATAATTTTTTGTCGAAAAAAGATTATTTTTGTAAAGCTTCGATATGAGCGATAGCTTCGCCAACTGTGGTAATCTTTTCAGCTTGTTCATCTGGAATAGAAATACCGAATTCTTTTTCAAATTCCATAATTAATTCTACAGTATCCAATGAATCAGCACCTAAGTCGTTTGTGAAACTTGCTGTAGCTACTACATCTGCTTCTTCTACTCCTAATTTGTCTACGATAATCGCTTTTACTTTTGCTTCAACTTCTGACATAATTTTTGTTTTTAAGTTTGTAAATAGAAATACTTTATTAATTTTGCGGTGCAAAGGAAAGAAATTTTCTTGACATTACCTCATTTTTAATCAAAAAAAAGTATAAATGTGCACAAAAAAGTACTTAATGTGCAATATCAAATAGTTTATTATGCCACAAAAAATTGCTCTTTTTGCTTCGGGATCCGGCTCTAATGCAGAGAATATTATCAATTATTTCTCAAAAAACGGAAATTTTGAATTTCCGCTAATAATTTCAAATAAAGTTGATGCTTATGTTCATGAGCGAGCCAAAAAACTTCATGTTCCTTCGTTTACTTTCGGTCGGGATGACTTTTCGACTGGTGAAAAAGTGTTAGATTTTTTGAAAAAACACGAAATTGACTCAATAATTCTTGCCGGATTTCTTTTAAAAATTCCAGAGGTGTTAGTTGAAGCATTTCCTCAAAAAATTATCAATATTCATCCTGCTTTGTTGCCAAAATATGGTGGAAAAGGAATGTACGGACATCATGTTCATCAAGCTGTAGCAGATGCGGGAGACACTGAATCGGGCATTACCATTCATTACGTCAACGCACATTACGACGAAGGCAATATTATTTTTCAGGCGAAATGTCCTGTTTTACCAACCGATACCGCCGATATGATAGCCGAAAAAGTTCATGCCTTGGAATATGAGCATTTCCCAAAAGTGATTGAGGAGATTTGGGGGAAATAAATGATTTATATCAATTTAATGTTAATTTCGCACAAATATTGTAGTTTAAATATATAGAACAGTTCCAAATGAGCTATTAAACATGATTGTTTATTGCTTTGATATTCTTCACTTTACAGTAATTGTTATTCACTGGCACACCAATTAATTTTTATTTATTGCACATTTTGCGTATCTTTGTGCCGAAATTAAGTTCTATCTACGAAACTTTTCATGTTGAAATCTGTTTAAGTAGATGAAATAAAAAACTAAATTAATTATGGGTAATAACTTATTAAAAGGCAAAAGAGGTATTGTTTTTGGAGCATTAAACGATATGTCGATTGCCTGGAAAGTGGCTGAACGCGTAGTAGAAGAAGGCGCTACAATCACTTTGTCAAACACACCGTTGGCAGTTAGAATGGGAACCACCAACGAATTGGCTGAGAAGCTAAACGTTCAGGTAATTCCTGCTGATGCCACCAGTGTAACAGATTTAGAGCAAGTATTTGCTCAATCGATTGAAATTCTTGGTGGTAAAATCGATTTCGTACTTCACTCTATCGGAATGTCGCCTAACGTGCGCAAAAAACGTACTTACGACGACTTGGATTATGACATGCTAACAACCACACTTGATATTTCTGCTATTTCATTTCATAAAATGTTGCAGGTTGCAAAGAAAATGAATGCTATAAACGATTACGGTTCAGTAGTGGCATTATCATATATGGCAGCTCAACGCACAGTATTTGGTTACAACGATATGGCTGATGCAAAATCGATGTTAGAGTCAATTGCACGTAGCTTTGGTTACATTTATGGTCGCGAACACAATGTGCGCGTGAATACAATTTCTCAATCGCCAACTGTAACAACAGCCGGTAGCGGTGTAAAAGGTATGGATGGTTTGTTGGATTTCTCTGAACGCATGTCGCCACTTGGAAATGCAACTGCTGCCGATTGTGCTGATTATTGCGTTGTGATGTTCAGCGATTTGACACGCAAAGTAACAATGCAAAACTTACTTCACGATGGTGGATTCTCCAGTATGGCAATGAGTTATCGTGCTATGGAACAATACAACAAAAGTTTTGACGAGTTTAAAGACGAAAACGGAAAAATTATTTACGGATAATCAGAACTATTAATATAAAATGACCCGCCCTAAAAACTATGAGGTTTTTAGGGCGGGTTTTTATTGTCACTTAAAATTTATTTCTTTACGATTTTAAATGAGCTTTTTCCTATTTTGGTATAGTAAACACCTTTCGCAATTTGACTTAAATCCAACACATTATCGCCGGATTGTAATTCAGCATGAATCAGTATTTTTCCCAACACATTATAAACATCGACAGTTGCAGCTTCTTTCAAATTAACTTTCAAATTGTCAATTACCGGATTTGGATACAATTCAATAACATTATTTTCAATGGTATTAACACCTGTATCCACCAATTGACTTTTCAGTAATAAATCAGCATTCATAGTAGAATTACCAGCTGTTAAAACAACAACCGATTCGGCTATAGCAGCTGCAGTTTCTGAAACCACTTTGTATGTTTCGAGTGCAATGTTTTCAAAAACATAATTACCTAATATATCTGTCAATGTCCAAGCAATTGGCTCATTGGCTGCATTATACAAAACAACAGGTGTGTTGAATGCAATTGTATTCATTGCAGAGTTATTTTGCGACTCGTCCTTATTCAAGATGCTGTCTTTCAGGCTATAAGTTTCAAAGAATATATTTCCATATATCTTTCCTGTCCCAGTAGGCAATACAAATTGTCTGAGTTTTACAACCAAGTCATCAATATTTGAACTTAATGCTACATAATCAGCCTTCTTGAACATCAGCTTATTACTGTAGAAAGTTGGAAGATAATTTTTATAAATCCTGATATCAGGAATTACATAGACCGTATATTCTGCTTTAGGGAGATTTTTGAAAATAAATTTACCATCAACAATAACACTTGAAGCAGCTGCTTTATAATGACCTTTTTGTATAAGTACTGCATAGCCCGATTTCAATAATTCATTTCCAGCCACCGCTGAACCAGCTAGTATATAGGCACTTTCGGCATTAACAAGCTCATAACATGTAGCTACTCCAACTATATAACACAAAGTATTTATACTTGTATCATTTTTATTTGTATAATAACCGCCAAATCGAACTTTATCCCCAACTTTTAGAGGTATAGATACAACACCGTTTGATGTTGAGCTGTTTTCAATTGCATAAAGTTGACGAATCATGTTCATACCCATATATGAAGTATCTTCAATAAATAATCTTCCGGCACAACCATCAATACCAGCAACAACCACACCGACTTTATTCAGAATACAGCCAGAAGGAGGTGAACTAATAACTTCCCAGCAAGTGACAGCTCCAATGGTATAACACAAGGTATTTACACTTGAATCGTTTCTTGAAAGATAAATATTAGCAGCAAACTTAACTTTAGTACCAACTTTTAGTCCAAATGACATTGTAGCATCAACATTTGTAACAGCAATATCATTAATTGAATACAATCTGCGATCAGAAGAAATTGAAGATTCTTCCTGTACAAA
>JBMOHG010000135.1:0-7986 GCA_049317965.1 Paludibacter sp. | reverse complement strand
CTAAAAGAATGATAGTTACAAATAAAAACAAGTATTGAATTTGATTATTTTTCAATGAATAATTATTGAATTTAAGTGCAAACATTGGGATTTCGGCTACTAATAAATAACTAAAAATTAAGGTCAACAAAATCAAAACCCATGAATTTGTAATTAAATATCCTGAATAAGAATAAACTAATCCAGCCCAAAAAATAGCATTTGCAGGTGTTGGAAGTCCTATAAATGAACTTGTTTGCCTTTCATCTATATTGAATTTGGCCAAGCGCAGTGCAGAAAAGATAGGGATTAAAAAACCTAAATATGGTACGAGTTCATGTATTCCCGTTTTAGATAAAAGCGAAAAAACAATTGCACCCGGAGCTACACCAAAACTCACAACATCTGCCAATGAGTCGAGTTCTTTTCCCATTGGTGAATATGCTTTGAGCAATCGCGCTGCAAAACCATCGAAAAAATCGAAAACGGCTGATAGCAAAATGGCGATAAAAGCACCCTGATAATTGCTTTGAAATGCCAATAATACAGCAATACAACCCGAAAAAAGATTGAGAGAGGTAATGAAATTTGGAATATGTTTTTTCATACAAAAAATACGAGTTTAAATCGAATTACACTAATTTCTAACTACAACAATAAATAATATCAATGGCAAAAAAAATTTACTCCTTATTCTTGCTGTCAATCCAAATGGTTACAGGACCATCATTCACCAAAGCCACTTTCATGTCGGCAGCAAAAGTCCCTTTTTTAACTTCCTTTCCAAGTCTGATGCTTAATTCATTACAAAAATGTTCGTACAATGGAATGGCGATTTCATGTTTAGCAGCCTTTATATAAGACGGACGATTGCCTTTTTTAGTTTGAGCATGTAATGTGAACTGACTTACCACTAATAACTCACCATCGATATCTGTCACAGAGCGATTCATAACCCCATTTTCATCATCGAATATCCTTAACCCTACAACTTTTCCAGCCAACCATTGGCTATCTTCAACATTATCAGCATCTTCAATCCCGACTAATATTAATAATCCCTGTTGAATGGAAGACCTAAGTAAATTGTCGATTTTGACAGATGCCTCAATAACACGTTGAATTAAAATGCGCATGAAATTTTGTTGATAATTGCTATATATGACCTGCAAAATTACAAAAAAATCTTGAAAGTCTCTGTGGGTAAAAATTATTATCGGTTTTACTTGATAGTGTGATTAATTTTTCAATTCTTTCAGACTCGAAAAAAATCAATAACCTACAATTGAATTTGAAAACAAAAGAACCCTGCAATTTAAATGAAAAAACCCGCTGCCAGCATTGTATTGCTAACAGCGAGTTTAATTACATTATCAAATTGATTATTAAAAGTTTACTGCTTATTAAAAGTTAACTTTAAATTCAACACGTCTGTTTTTAGATCTTCCTTCGGCAGTTGCATTATCAGCTACAGGAACTGTTTCACCAAAACCTCTGGCAGTAAGTTTTGCTGCGTTTACACCTTTCTTTACTAAAAATGCTTTTACAGCGTCAGCACGTTTTTGAGAAAGAACTAAATTCTTCATATCATCGCCTTGGCCATCGGTATGACCATTAATTTCGAGTGCATAAGAAGGATTCATTAGTATAATATTTGCAACTTGATTCAAAATTGTGAATGAAGAAGGTTTAATAATTTCTTTTCCCGATTCAAATTGAACACCTTGTAAAGCTTGATCAAACACTTTTTTAGTCTCAGCTTTCACTTCCGGACAACCCTTATTTGCAGCAATCCCGGCAACTGAAGGACATTTGTCATCTACATCGGCTACTCCATCTTTATCTGTATCCGGACAACCATTAAGCGTTCCGGCTAAAGTTGGGCATTTGTCCATATTATCAGGAACACCATCTTTGTCAGTATCAGGGCAGCCTTGGAATTTAGCATCTCCGGCAACTTTTGGACATTTATCATCACTATCTTGAACGCCATCACCATCTGCATCAGGACAACCTTGTAATTTTGCTAAACCAGCCAATTTTGGACACTTATCTTCACTATCTTGAATTCCATCACCATCAGAATCAGGGCAACCCTGGAATTTTTGAATTCCAGCTTCTTTTGGACATTTATCCAAGTAGTCAGCTATACCGTCTTTGTCAGCATCCAATGGACAACCATTTGCATCTACTTTAACACCCTTTGGAGTATCTGGACATTTATCTAAATAGTCAGCAACTCTATCTTTGTCGGTATCGATTGGACAGCCAGCTTGGTTAACTTTTACTCCAAGTGGAGTATCTAAACATTTGTCATCTTTATCAGAAACACCGTCTTTGTCAGTATCTTTTGCTTTACCAAAACTAAATGCCAAACTTATCCAATGTTGACCGTAAGTATCGTTTCTACCATTTTCTGTTTTTGAATCAAAAAAGAATTTTGGCCCTTCAATTTCATCGTGATTATCACGATTTGTAATATTATAAAGATATTGATACTGAATGGCAAGAGAGCGGGATATTTGGTATTTTAGACCAATGCCAATAGGAATTATTAAGTCAACACCCTCTTTAAGTATTGTAGGACTTGCTCCAAGATCAGTGGATAGTTTGCTGTATGTAGCAATACCAAGTCCCAAAGAGACAAATGGAGACAATTTTGATTCTTCTTTTAGAATGTAACCATTGTTGAACTTGTAATGTGAAAATAAGGACATATCTAACTTATTCCCTACAAATCTATGATCTTTCATAAATGCATCACCATAGGCTGCTGATTCATGACCATACTTTCCAAAACTACCTTGTAATCCTAAATCAAAAGAAGGTGATAAAAAATATCCAGCCGATATACCTATTCCAGTGTACATAGCTTTATTAAATTCTTGATTAGAGAACTTAAACATCCCATTTCCGTAATCACCATTATACTCATTTTTTACAAAATGTAAACCAACTGCAATTTTATTGTCTGCAGTTTGAGCAGTTGCTACAAGCATACTCATTAAAAACGAAGCGAGCAATAAATTTCTTTTTTTCATACTTATAAAATTAAATTGTTATAAATTATTTTAAACCAGATGACAAAAATACAATAATATTTATATCTGACAAATAAAACACACAAAAATGCGTAATAATTTTTAAAATAAACTTTTAAGTACTACAAAAATGTGTATGTGTGTACCAATTTGGGGATGATTAAACAAAAAAATGTTCAAAATCATTATAAAATAATGTTTGGAGGAAAATGTGATGTGAGGGAATTTTTAAAATTAACAGTGTGGCAAATTATACAAGAAAACTGATATTTACCACTTAAAAAAATCAAATAATGAAAATCATTAGATATTTATAGTGTTGTAAATTAGTGTAGTAAAACCAATTTATAGTTTTGATGATATGAGATTTACCATCTTCTTCTATAATGTCGTCTCACAACTAAACCCCTGTGATTGTACCTGGCTTTTTGGAATGTAAAAACTGCACTTATGAGGTGTTCACCCCAAGTGTCATTAATGTTATTTTCGGGATATATTGGGTTATTCTCAAAAAATCTGTAAATACCACGATTGGTATCATGATCATCAGCATATTTACCAAAAGTAAAATTATAAAGATACTGATACTGAATGGCAAAAGTAGTACTTATTTGGTATTTCAAGCCAACTCCCATAGGAAAAATTACATCAATTCCTTGTTTAATTATTGCAGGTGAAAGACCTGGCATTGTTTCTGATTTATCAATAGCAGAGTTGATTCCATAGATGGCAGCCCCTATACCTACAGAAATAAATGGTGAGAGGTTTGATCTTTGATCAAGAAAAATATCATTATTAAATTTATAATGAGCAAAGATTGACGCATCTGTTTTCTTTCCTATAAACCAATCTGCTGTATTTACATAATAACCATAATCGCCATATTGAGCTTGTACTCCTAAATCAAAATCTAAATCTATGTACCTTATCAATGAAACCGCAGTTGTTCTGTTAAAGAATTTTTGGTTGAAATTTAAAATTGCACTACCAAAATCTCCATTATACTCAGTTTTACCCAAACTCAAACCTAATGCATATTTATTGCGTTGAGTTTGTGCTTGTGAAAATTGTAAAGTCAATAATAATGCTGTCAAAAACAAACATCTAATATTCATACTTAAAGGTATAAAAGAAATGCTAAGAACAAGTTGATTAATTAAAATAAAACAATCCCGATTTACGAAAAATATACAGAACGCTTCTTGATATATTTATCTTAAAATGAAGAACAAAAAAGAAAATATATCTCAAAAACGTACTATTGATTAAATAATTGTTATTGAATTATTGAAAAATAAAAAATATTCGGCAAAGATAAGAATTTTAATGCATAGAATAAGGCAATTTTGTTGTTAAAATATTGTCCTTGATTAAATTGTATTATTTGTTACAATAAAAACAAATTCTCTACAACAACTATTTCAACCATTTATCCAACCATTCGTAATATTTACGTTGCCACAGAATTCCATTTTGAGGTTGTAATACCCAATGGTTTTCATCCGGAAAAATCAACATTTCGGCAGGAACTCCACGTAGTATTGCTGCGTTAAAAGCCGCCATGCCCTGTGAAGCAAGAATCCGATAATCTTTTTCTCCATGAATTACTAATATTGGAGTATCCCATTTATCGACAAATAAATGTGGAGAATTGGCATAAGAGCGTTGTGCGGTAGCATTTGCTTTATCCCAATATGCACCTCCCAAATCCCAGTTTACAAACCACATTTCTTCAGTTTCGAGATATTGCTGAGGTAGATTGAACATACCATCGTGAGCAAGGAAGGCTTTAAAACGTTTCTGATGATGACCAGCTAACCAATACACCGAAAACCCACCATAACTTGCACCAACACAACCCAGTTTATCTTTGTCAACAAAAGGTTCTTTGGCAATAGCATCGATAGCCGAAAGGTAATCTTGCATGTTCTGACCCCCATAATCTCCGCTTATTTGTTCGAGCCATTCCATTCCAAAGCCCGGTAACCCGCGACGGTTGGGGGCTACAATAATATAATCGTTGGCAGCCATCAATTGAAAATTCCAGCGATATGACCAAAACTGGCTTACAGTAGATTGTGGTCCTCCTTCGCAGAAAAGCAAAGTTGGATATTTCTTTTTTGGATCAAATTTTGGGGGATAAATTACCCATGTCAACATTTGTTTATTATCTGTTGTTGTTATCCAACGCTCTTCAACTTTTCCCATTTCCAATTGTGCCAAAATTTCTTTGTTTTCGAATGAAATCTCAGTTTCTAGTCCGCTAATGGTGTTAATTGAATAAATTTCGTCTGGTTTACTCATAGAATGTTTCACACCAATCAATTTGTTATTTGCAATTGCTACTGACGAATAATCGTGAACGCCCTTGGTAATTTGAGTGATTATATTGGTTTCAATATCAGCACGATATATTTGGGTTAATGCATGCCAACAGCTTACAAAATAAATAGATTTACTGTCGGGTGTCCAAGTCAGACCAGTAGAATTTTGGTCGAAATTGGCAGAAATATCTATTTTTTCACCCGATTGAATATTCAAAATAAACAATCGGTTTTTATCTGCCTCGTATCCATCGCGTTCCATACTTTCCCATGCCAACCATTTTCCATCGGGCGAAAAAGTTGGATTCTGATCGTAACCCATCATTCCCTGAGTTTTATTTTCTGATTTCTTCGTTTCTAGATTATAGAAATAAATATCAGAATTGGTTGAAAGGGCATATTCTTTTCCGGTTTTTTTACGACAAGTGTAGGCAATAGTTTTACCATCGGGACTCCATGCCAATTGCTCAATACCACCGAAAGGTTTCATGGGGCTTTCATAAGGTTCACCTTTGAGGATGTCAATTTCATTTTCAATTTTTCCGTCATTAAAATCAGCTATAAACGGATGTGGTACTGTTTGAACCCATTCGTCCCAATGTTTGTACATCAAATCGTTAACTATTATACCACTCGCTTTTGGTAGGTCGGGATATTTATCCACAGTCCGTTGACCATATTTTACGTCGGCTACAAATAATAATTGGGTTTCATCCGGCGAAATCATAAAATCGTTTAAGCCATCTTTACGGTTAGTAATTTGCTGACGATCAGTTCCATCAGATTTCATAATCCACAATTGCATAGTTCCGGTTTCGGACGAAAGAAAGGCAATTCGCTCACCATCATTCATCCATTTGGCAGCTGCTTCGCGGGTTGAAGTTGTGGTAATTTGCTTTTTATCTGTACCATCCACATTCATCACAAAAAGCTCTGAATTCCCTTTATTTTCGGGTATGCTGTAGTAAGAAACGCTGTACAAAACTTTCTTTCCATCGGGCGATACCTGAGTACCACCAACTCGACCAAATGACCACAACACTTCGGGTGTCATTCGCCCGTTTTCAATTTTGGGATGTTGCTTTCCAATAATTACTTTTTCATCTTTTGTAGCACAAGATGCTGCTAAAACGGCCATTGCCATAATACTGATTTTTATTGTATTTTTCATTTTTTCAATTGTATAAGCAAAGTTTTTACTTTCAACTAAATTTATTTGACTTTGATTAAAATGCAAAAGTACATTTTTTCATTCAAAACCAAACCTGTATCATTTTTAATTTTGAGATTTTCTACTTAATCAGAATAATAGCGTTTAAAAAAATTCAATTCCGAACAAAACAAGCATCAGATTCGTTTAACACAAAAAATATAGAATAATTATGAATGATAATTTCGCACATCGTGCTGCAGAATGGGATAGCCCCGAAAAAACAAAAATGACTGAAATATTCGTCGCAGAAATGTTAAGTCATGTATCATTAAATCCTGAATGGAAGGCGTTGGAAATAGGCGCTGGTACTGGATTGGTGGGTATGCAAATAATTGAAAAGGTTGGAAGTATGGTTTTTGAAGACACTTCAGCAGCGATGTTAGAAATACTGAAACAAAAACTTGACAATAACGATAAAGTTGAAATTGTACATGGTGAAGTTTATGATTATCAAAAGAATGATATAGATTTGGCATTTTCGTGTATGGCATTTCACCATATTCCGGATATAGAAAAAACGCTAAACCATTTGGGAAACATAACAAATTCTGGTGCTACCATCGTAATTGGAGACTTGCGAAGTGAAGATGGTTCATTTCATCGCTTTGAACCAATTCCACACAAGGGATTTGATACTGAAGTATTATCAAAACAATTTCAAAATGCGGGATTCGAAATAGTAATCAATAAAACATATCACACTTTGGTTAGAGAAAGAACTGAGGGGAATGTGACTAATTATGAGCAATTTATATTAATTGCAAAAAAGAAATAACTAACGAGAACAACGTAAATTTGAAAATGTGACGATTTGGAAATTTGAAAATGAAAAGAATCTATGATTATTTAAATACGCCATTATCATCCTAAAATTAAACTAGATATTAACCAAAAAATTAATTGTAATGAAAATAGTTGTATTCGGAGCAAGTGGAAAAACGGGCTCATTAATTGTAAGTCAAGCGTTGGAAGCAGGTCATCAAGTTACAGCTTATGTCCGTAAAGAAAGTGGAATAACTCAGAAAAATCCAAACTTAAAAGTTGTAGTTGGTAATTTGACTGAAACTTTCAAATTGAAAGAAGCGATAACGGGTGCTGATGTTTGTATTTCTACGTTGGGTGGTGGTTCATTGACTCATCACTCGCCGGAAATAATTGACGGAATAGCTAAAATTGTAAGTATTATGGAACAAAAAGGTGTCAATCGGATTATTTATCTTTCGAGCCTTGGTGCACGCGAAAGTCGTTTTTTCATGCCTCAACCAATTCGTTTTCTTATTGCAGATGTTATGCTTAGAGTTCCACTGGCCGATCACAATGCGAATGAAAACCGAATTGCCAACAGTAAATTGAACTGGACTATTGTTCGTCCTGGAGGACTTACCGACAAAGAAAAAACAGGTAATCTGAAATTCGGAAGTGAAAAAAC
>JBMOHG010000134.1:0-8049 GCA_049317965.1 Paludibacter sp. | reverse complement strand
GAACTTTCGTATAAACTCATATTCTTTTTATTTACAATTTATTCATTTACAATTTACAATTTCAAAATCAACCAAATAACTAATTAACCAAATAACTATTTAACTAATTAACCAATTAACCAATTAACTATTTTGCCAATTTAGCTTCACCACCATCAACCAATTTTGATTGACCAGCTACAACTACTTGTTCACCAGCTACTAATCCCGATTTAATTTCAAATTCATTACCTATGCGACGGCCAATTTCTATTTGACGATATTCTACTTTACCATTATTATAAACATACACAAATCGTGACCCCGAACCTGATTGTTTAACGATTGATTGATCGGGAACTACAATACGTCTTGCTTTTCCAAATTGTAAAATTACACGTGCAAACATACCTGGTCTAATTTTATTGTTGTTATTACTCAATTTAATTTCCACCGGTAATGTGCGTGTCTGCTCACTAATAGTTGGATATATCAAACTTACATTTGCTTTGAAATTCTGACCATCGAAAACGTCAAACTTAACATCGAGGGGCATTCCAACTTTAATTTGAGAATAATATGACTCCGAAACATTTACTAATAATTTTACCGGATTAATGTTCATAACTGTAAGAACAGGCATTTGTCCAGAATACATATCACCATTATCGTAATTTTTGGCAGTCACAATTCCACTAATCGGACTTAACAAAAAAGTATTCTCTGTAAGGTTTTTCAAATTTGTTTGAGCCACATCCAATTGAAGTTTTGCATTATCTAAGTCTTGTTGTGAAGCACCGCCAACACTGAATAATTCCTGAACTCTTTTATAAGTACGTTTTACATTTTCAATTTGAGTTTCAAGGTTTGATAGATTGGCAACATCCATTTGCACCAATTTCTGACCTTTACTTACTTGTTGACCCACTTCTACCAAAATATCTCTAATTCTGCCGGGAGCTGAAGGTGCAATACTGTTTTTTATCTGTGGTTGCACAGTAGCTGTTAATTCAATAGTTTGTTCTACATCTTTTTCAAAAGTTGCCAAAACGCGTACAGTTGGGATTTCAGTTTGAACTTTCGCGTCAGTTTTATCTGTTTTCTTGCATGAGCTAAATCCCAAAGCTAATGACAGTAGCACAATGCTAACTAATTTAATTTGTTTCATTTGTATAATTATTTTATGTTATTTCGTTTATATATTATTATTGTTTTTTTCCTAGTAGTTTTTCTAAATCAGCTTTTGCCGAAAGGTAGTCAAAAACTGATTGATTATACATTAAACCTGCTTGAATAAAAGCTAATTCTGAATTTGATAAATCAAGAAAAGTGTTTGAACCTACTTCATACATTTTGTTCGAAATTGAAAGTGCTTTTTCTGCTTGACGTAACCCTTCTTTATTCGATTCAATTTTTTCTAAAGCCTTTTTTATATTGTCCAGATAGGTAATTGCCTGCATCTCCAGACTTCTCCTCAGATTATCTCTCTGATCTTTTAGTTCAGATTGTTGAATTTTCAGTTGCTTTTCTTTATAAATTCGTGTACCACCTTGGAATAAAGGAATTGAAAGTTGAACTCCAGCATTTGATGTAGGAAAAAATGAAGACATTTTTCCATCATTACCCATTGTAGTATAGGCTAAGTTAAAACTAGCAACTAAAGTTGGCCACCAAGCTGCTTTTTGCATTTTTAAAGCATGATCCAATTGACTTGATTTAATGTCAAACTGATATAAATCTGTATTCATTTTCAAACTTGTTGTATCAACTTGAAGTACATCAGCATATTTATTTTTTTCAAATTCACTTAAACTACCATCTACTTTTATTCCAATATTCATTTCTAAACCCATAATCATTTTCAATTGCAATTTACTCATATTTACAGCACTTTCTGCCGATACCAAATTGGAGCTTGCATTACGAACCTGTACATCGGCTCTTATCCACTCAAACTCAGACACTGTACCTTGTTTAAATTTATTTTTTATTATACGGGCATTCTCAGTTGCATTTTGATGACTACGTTTAAATACATTGTATTGATCTTGTGTTAAAAGTATTGCATAATAAGCTTTTGTAACCTGATTAATCAATGATATTTTTGAAGATCTTGCCGATTCTAATACCAATTTTGTATCCAATTCTGTCATCTCCAATGCGGCCCAAAGCGTTGGTGAAATTAATGGCAACGAAGCACCTATTCCAAAATTAATATTATTATCAACACCAACTTCAATACCATTTGGGTCAGGTTCTTGACCAGGAACAAAACTGAAAGGAAGAAACATTCGTTGCTTTTTCAATGCCCGTTGATAAGAACCTGAAGCATTAATTTGTGGGAATGCAGCAGCAAATTTTTCTTTTATAGAATAATTTACCCTTTCTATCTCTTTATTAGCCACTTTTATGGTTGGGCTTTGGCTCATGGCAATTTCCAAAGCTTTTGGAAGCGATACAGTTAATGTATCCTGAGCATTCAGCATTCCAAGTGGCAGAAGGCAAATAATAGCCATCACCATTGTCATTTTTTTATTCATTTGTTTCACAATCATTTAATTTACTTGTTAATAGTATATTTTTTTATTTTTAATTTTCAAATTCTCAAATTATCTCATTTTCAAATTCTTTTATTCTCCTTTATTATAATTTTCTTCCATATATTTCAATCCTTTTTCGTTGGCAATGAGATGAATCATTAAATCGAAGAAAAATTCCAATAGATGCTTTTTAGTATATTTTTTGGGGGAATGCTGCATTAATTCAAATGTATTCTTTATTTGTATCGAATGAAAAAGCGATATTAGCTCAATATCTAAATCATCTCTGTAGTAGCCTTCAGCAACGCCTTGTCGTAAATTCATTTCAAATCCAAGCCTCATTTCGTTTGTCTTCTGTGACTCATGTTTTTCGTGTATTTTAGGATAATACTTTTCCAGGTCGAAACACATTGATTGAGATTCAGTTTCTAATGTTTTCTTGATTTCCTTTATAATCAAAATCAGAGAATCAATGGCATTTTTGTTTTTAAACAGCTTCTCGAATTTTTCAAAATGACTTTTCTTCTGAAACATCAAAACAGCATCTACTAATTCTTCCTTTTGCTGAAAATGGGTATAAAATGTTTTTTTTGATATATGCAATTCACTGCATACATTGTCAATTGAAACACTTCTGATTCCATACTGCTCGAACAAACGACTTGCTGTTTGAACAATATTTTCGTATTGATTTTCCATAAAAGAATAATAGTATTAAAAAACTTTGCAAAATTAGATAACATAAACGACAAAACTGCACTTTTCAAAACATATTATAGTTAATTAAATATAACTAGTTTATATATATTTATTATACAGATAGTTACACATAAATAATGGAAACTTTAATTTTATAATAGTTTCTTAGTTTCCGATTAAAACAAAAAAAACCTTGAAAAGTTTTCAAGGTTTAATTATTTAACAGAATAAGCTTAAACTATCTTATTCTTAATTTATTCATTTTATTTAATTTCTCAATTATGTGACTATTTCTTTGAGATCTTTTACCATAACCATATCCATATCCGTAACCATAACCATAACCTGTATTTTGATCTGTACCATTCAATATAACTGCCATGTTATTCAGTTTCTTATTATCATGAATTTCATTAATCAACGAACAAGCATCACGTGGAGTATAGTTCTGACGGGTTACAAAAATACAATTATCAACAAATCTGTTCAGCAAATATGTATCTGAAACTACGCCAATTGGTGCAGAGTCAATAATAATATAATCGTACTTATTACGTAATTGTTGGAACAAATCATCTAAGCGCTGACTCATAATAAGTTCTGCCGGATTTGGCGGAACAGGACCAGCTGGAATTACATCTAAGAATTTATGCAAATTTGAATTTACAATAATATCATTAACCGTTAATGATGGATCAGATATATACATTGTAACTCCTTTTTCTTTAGACAAATGTAAATATTCGGCCACCATTGGGCTACGAATATCTAATCCTACCAGCACAACTTTTTTCTGCATCAAAGCAAAAGTCATAGCAATATTTATAGCATTGAATGATTTTCCTTCACCGCTTATGCTCGAAGTAACTAAAATTACAGGTGATTTCTTACCTCCCAGCATAAATTGCATATTGGTTCGTACAATTCTAAACATCTCTACAATTGGCAATGTACTACCTTCTTTTACAACTACTACATCATCCGACTCTTTATTAATTCCAATACAGCCTAAGAAAGGAACTCTTATTAACTTCTTTAATTCTTTGCGGTTTGATATCTTATTATTCAACATGTCGAGTGTATAAATAATAACTATTGGAATGATTAATCCAAGCATAAATGCCATTAAGAAAACTATCATTTTCTTTGGCGATACCGGAGTTATCGAAGTATAAGCAGCATCAAGAGTTTTGGCTGATGGAATAGTACTGGCAAGACTTAAAGCATTTTCCTCGCGTTTTTGCAATAAGTATAGATATAGTTTTTGTTTAATTTCCTGTTGACGTTGAATTTCGAGATATTTTCTTTCCTGAGTTGGAACATCTTTAATTTTAGAACTAAATTGAGAATTACTTCCTATTACGTCCTTTCTCGAAATTTTTAATCCATCCTTTATACTATTAATGCTGGCAATAACACTAGAACGCAACTCTTTCAATTGTTGTTCCATTTGCATGATTACCGGGTTCTTATCATTGGTGGTGCGCATCAATTTCATACGTTCCAACAATGCTTTATTATATTCATGCATTAATGCTAATAACGAATTATCTTCAATACCCAAATTTGCAGGAACCAAATTATATTGATTTTTGCTGTCTTTTACATACGTTTCAATATAAGTCACTAAGTTTATTTGCGTCTCAAGTTCGGCTAATTTTTTATTATATTCGCTTGATGATTGTAAAAATAATGCAGCTTCGGATGAAATATCTGTTAAGCTGTTTTGTTTCTTGAAGTTTTCAACATTTAACTCTACATCAAGTAATTCAGCACCAATAAGTTTTAAACGATCTTCAACAAAACTGGCTGTATTACTGGCAATCATGTTTTTATCAATTACAGCATCTAAATTATAAAGCTGAATCAACTTATTAAGAACGACTTCTGATTTTTTGAAGTTAGTAGAAGTTGTAGAAATATTTATTGCGTTCGATTTTTTATTTACTGATGCTACTTTAATTGAAGTACAGAACCTTTCTGTTAAGCTACGCATTGGGTAGCTAACAATTTTGTAAGAATCACCGACTTTTATTGGTTTTATTTGTTGTAATTTCAATACACCAACCAAAGTTTTAAACGGTGCATCGATAGTTTTAAAATCATAATGAGCAGTTAGTTCTCCGAATTTCAAATTTACCTGGTATCCTTCGTTAGTTCGCTTAAGTTTTAAAGTTACTTGTTGTTTTAAGGTATCATTAAAGTTTTCCGGAACAATTAATCTAATAGGAATTACCGGATACATTTCTTCATATCTCAATCCTCGTCTAACAAAGTATTCTGTTTCAATTCCAAGTGAATTAATAACATTGTGCATTATGGATTTTGAAGTTAGCACCTGAATCTCATCTTCTACTTCTTTTGATGTAGCTCCTGACATTCCAAGTCCTTCTAACATAGCCAAATCAACCAGACCACTGGTAGCAGATTGCTCTTGACGTAGCAATATGGTCGTTTGAACCTGATATTGAATATTGGTGATTTTTAAATATACAAAAGCAACGGCAAAACACAAAACAACAGAAATTACAAACCAATACCACTTTGTTAAATATTTAAGCAGAATATCTCGAATATCAATCGTTTCATTGTTTGTAGGAGTTGCAGCTTGGGTTGTAGTTGTGTTAACAATTACATGTTCATTGTTTTTTATTGTAGTGCCAGCTAAATTATTATCCATAATTATTTGTTATTACTTGAAATTCAAGATTTTGGATTTATTTGTAAACTATTTACTCAGTGAAAAAACTAGTGCTAAAACAGTTGCAATAGTTGAGATTGTAGATAAATATAATGGAATGTTTTGTGCCGCAATAGTTTTTACCGTATTTGGTTCAACATAAATAACATCGTTTTGTTGCAAATAAAAATAAGGAGATTTGAAAACTTCGTCGGTATTCAAATTTAGTCTGACAAATTCAAGTTTTCCATTATTTTCTCTGGTAACCAATACATTATTTCGCCTACCATACACCGTCATATCACCAGCTAATCCCAGTGCATCAAGCACTGTAACACGCTCGTTATTAATAGCATATTGACCCGGCCGAAGTACCTCACCCAATACAGTAATTTTATAATTCATAAACTGAATGGTAACAATTGCATTTTTGAGGTAAGGAGTTAGCTGGGTGTTTATGAACTTAATTGCTTGAGATTTAGTCAGTCCGGCGAGTTTAATAGTTCCGATAACCGGAAAATTAATATTACCGTTAATATCAACTAAATAGGTTTGCATTATGGGTTGAGAATATAAAATATCACTTCCGGGGGTTGCATACGATACTAATGGCAAATTAAATGGGGCGACTGCCTGTGGGTCTAAACCGGTTACTGTAATGGATAACATATCACCTGTACAGACTCTTGCTTCGTGAGCAGTATAAAAATTTCTATTGATTGAATCTGCAGATTTAGAATTTATTCCATAAAAATATGCTATTTGTTTTTGTGGCGCACAACCTGCAAATATGAAAACCAATAAAATAAACGGTAAAATATAAACTTTCTTCATGTTAACAACAATTTTTATTCAAACACTACAAGTAAAAAAAAACTAAAATACCAACTCTATTCCAGACAATTAACTCAGAGATTTATCTTTAAAGCAAATAGGGCACAAAGGTAGTTAAAACAAAAACAATATGCAAACCTATTTCGTTGAATTGAGACAAAAAAATTAAAAAAACTACTTATTTTTTGGTGGTGAATTATAAATTAACTTGATTAGAAATAATTTTTTTGATTGAAGTGCGTTAATGATATACTCAAAAAATCACACAAATCATTTTTTACTCACCTTAAAGCACTCACTTGAGTTATAATCATTTTCTAAAAAAAAATGCAAAATATGACTAATCAGAATATAACGATACAACATTAAAAAAATTATATAAATAACCACTTTTTCTCAAATAAAAAAAAATCATGAATATAAAAGAGTACATTAGTTTAGAAAACGACAGGATTTTAGATGAATTATTTGGTTTAATCCGCATACCAAGTGTGAGTGCTCATGCCCACAGGCAGCCAGAAATAATGCAATGTGCAGATCAATGGAAAAAATTACTGATACTGGCAGGTATGGATGATGTTGTAATTCTTCCAACGTCTGGAAATCCGGTTGTTTTTGCAACAAAAATTATTGATAACTCCTACCCTACTGTTATGGTTTATGGTCATTATGATGTTATGCCGGCCGAACCTCTTGACTTGTGGCATTCGAATCCTTTTGAACCAGAAATAAGAGATGGAAAAATATATGCTCGTGGTGCAGATGATGATAAAGGTCAGTCATTTATGCATTTAAAAGCTTTTGAATATCTGGTTAGCTCAAATCAATTAAAATGTAATGTAAAATTTCTTCTTGAAGGTGAAGAGGAAATTGGATCGCCAAGTTTGGAAGATTTTTGTATAAAAAACAAAGAATTGCTCAAGTGCGACACGATATTGGTTTCTGATACCAGTATGCTTTCGGCTGATATTCCAAGCATTACAACCGGTTTACGCGGTTTAGCCTATTGGGAAATAGAAGTAACTTCAGCTGCTCGTGATTTACACTCAGGAATTTTTGGAGGAGCAGTTGCCAACCCAATTCTGGAATTGACAAAAATGTTGGCACAATTAAGTAATTCGGAAGGAAAAATTACAATACCTGATTTTTACAATGATGTAGAAGTTGTATCTGATTACGAAAGGGAGATGATAGCTCAAATTCCATTTAATGAAGAGGAATACAAGCAAAATTTGAAAATAAAAGAGTTATTTGGTGAAACAGGATATAGTACAATTGAACGCACAGGAATCCGTCCCACATTGGATATTTGTGGAA
>JBMOHG010000133.1:0-8070 GCA_049317965.1 Paludibacter sp. | reverse complement strand
ATGCTTCGGGAGTTTGTACGCAGCACGAGTAATAAATTGAACCATCTTTTACTCTTATATATTTAGGGATTGATGAAAAACTATTCATAACCACAAAGTGGTTAAATTTAAATAGCCCCGAATAAAATTCGGGGTTAATGTTTTACAAATAGCCAGAACCCTGAAAGGTGGGGTGTAAAAAATTAACTACATATCTTTAAAAACTTCGTCCCCAAAAGAGACAAATTAATTGAACGCGGATTTACGCGGATTTAGCGGATTAAAAAACTGATAAGAAAAAATGCAAGCATTTTTGATTTTTCTCTTAAAATCAATTGACAAAGTCAATTTTAAATCCGTCTTAAATAGGAAAATCCGTCTTATCCGCTTAATCAGCGTAAATCCGCGTTCAATTCTTTAATTTTGTTTGGTGAATTAGAATAACTTCAACAATAAAAATGGAACGAGGATATTTTTCTATCAATTCCGAATTTTTTACAGCCCACCTGAAAGGGTTCAATTTGTATAAGCTACGGTAATTGAACCATTTCAGGGTTCTCAATTCATTCCTTGCAATCTTCCACCAGTTTCATTGATGGCTATTCAAATTAAATCCCTCCGGGATTCTTAGATTGCAATAGGAAAAGCACGTGCAAGGAAAAATGAACGATTATATACAAAAATCCTCTATATAGGGGATGTGCCACTTGCACATAAATCGAAAAATGTGTAACTATTTTATTGTATATTTAAAGTTCTAATGTAATTTTGAAAGGCTATATATGTCTGAATAATAATATGTTATATTGAATAATTGTTGAATTCAAGAATTAGTCTTGTTTTGAAAGCAAAAAAGTTTTGAATTTAGTTGCAAAATCAAATAATATTTCAAACCTTTGTATTAGTAAATCGAAACAATAATAAGTAATTATTTTCAAGATAATGTAAATTGGTTCGTTATCGTACTTATGTGTTGGGTCTGGAATGTTGAATACTTTACTATCACATTCTGTTGATATTCTGATAATTAATAACATTTATTTTGTTGAAAATTATAATGAAAAGTCAATTTATAATAACTTTACTATTCCTTTTCTTCTTGTTTTTCACGTCGTGCCTTACTCAAAAGGAAACGGCTCAAAAAAAGGAGATTTATAAAGTAGTGCAAACAGCAAAAAAGGAATTACCACAAATTCTTGAAAAAATCCCTGCCGGTAGCGAACAATCTTATGGTTTTGAAAGTAAAGACGAATTTCAAAACTCCAAAGTAGGCAAGCCTTTCCGATTTTTTACCATTAAAAACAACCAATTAGCCGATACTTCACCATACACTTTGCCGATAACTGTTGATAATCAGTTCCGTGCATTAGCTACCGTAGAATATATAAACGACACTTTGCATATTGTTGATTTTGGTTCCAATGTGCTTGCTAAAGAGATTCAAAGTGTATGTAATGATAATAAGCAACTGAATTTCATAGGCATTCTCAGGGTTTATGAAATTTACAGCGATTTTCTAATGGTTGACTCCAAAGGTCAAAATCAATTTATTCCGCTTACCTCTGCTAAATTATTCCTCAAAAACAATATCAACAAGCCGATACAAAAATATTATAATGAAAATCAGATTATTAATCTTATTAAAACGATAAAACCATGAAGAAATTCTTTACAATTTTAATTTTGTGTTTGTCATTTTCTTTTCAACTTTGGGCACAAATTCTACCAGTTCCACTTATTCAACAGGAACAATCTGAATGGTGTTGGGCAGGAGTATCTAAATGTTTGCTAGATTATTACCAACAACCATTACGACAGTGCGACATTGCCGATTATACAAGAACTTCGGCACTCTGGCATAATTTTGGAAGTCAGAATTGTTGTGATAATCCAACGGGAAGTTGCAATTACTGGAATTATCCTTTCGGCACGCCGGGGAGCATTCAGGATATTATTAAACATTTTAAAAATGTAAATAGTACCGATAAATATGACTCGCTTAAAATTGTAGATGTGCGTACAGAAATTAGTAATTTCAGACCATTTATTGCCCGATGGCTGTGGAATGGTACTTCAAACGGTCATTTTGTTGTGGGTCATGGAATTGTAGATAAAACGCTCTATTATATGAATCCGTGGTTTGGCGAAGGTATGAAAATGGCTAATTACGACTGGGTGCGCTACAATAGTGAACATACCTGGACACATACACTCGTGTTGACAACCAATCCAACTATTCTGACTGTTTCGGCTAGTGCACTTACAATTGAAGCTACTGCCAATAGTACAAAAACCTTTGATATCACTTCAAATATTAGTTGGACAGCAGTGAGCGATCAAAATTGGCTAACAGTAAGTAGTCCAAGTGGTTTAGGTAGTACTACGCTTACACTTACAGCAGCTGCCAATCCTGCTAATGCAACCCGTACAGCTTCTGTAACTCTTTCTGCCACAGGTGTTAGTTCAAAAGTAATTACCATTACACAAACCGAAAATGGAATTACAGCAATAAAAAGTCAATACGTAAATTCATTGTCGATGTACCCAAATCCCGTGACCAATGAATTAGTAATAACTGATGTCGAAGAAAATGCCCGCATCGAGATTTTCGATTTAGCCGGAAAGTTGCTAATAAATAAGCTGGCTAACACCACAACCGAAATAATAGATGTAAGTAAGTTGGAAAATGGCGTTTATACAGTGAAAGTATCAGAGAGTAAGGCGATTAAGATGGGGAAACTTTTGAAACAGTAAAAATAGAAATAAAAGTAAGAATAATTGTATTCTGATAAAACTCATGCTGGCACAAATTTTAATCTGTGCCAATGCAATGAGAATGTTATATTTCGCTAACCTGCCGAACGATGGCGCTAGGGTTTTAAATTTTTTAAAACAATAAAACTTTGTTTTAAATTTTGTCCAATACTCAATAAATAAATGCCATTTGATAAATTATCAAGTTTTAAAATCGTAACTTCCGAGAGTATTTTACCTGTCAATATATTTTTACCAGTAAAATCACAAACAGAATATAATGAGCCTGTTAATGTGTTATTAGCTTTAAAATTTAACTGATTTGAGGTCGGGTTTGGATATATCGAAAATAAACCATTTTCTTGTTCGCTATGCATAAGACTTGATGTAACACCCGATTTGACATAGGTTTGAATATAAAAATCAGCTGGATATGCTTCACAGCCTAATTCATAAGCAGTTCCTCCCGAATATGAACCACCACAATTATATTGATTTTCAATATGCCATTTGCCATAAACAAGCTGCATTTTTTGCATCATGTTGTCATATTTGCAATTTTGTCCAGCAATAACCGATAATTGCAAGGTATAAACCTGACCGGAAGTAACAGTTGTAGGGGAGGTGAAAACAATTTCTTGCATACTCATTTCAGAACTAATTGAAAAGCTATACGACTGTGTGGTTAATATCGAACCGGTACAAGTTCCTGCATAAATTTTTGCTGTACCATTCACCACATTAGTTGAGGTACAAAGATCAAATGAAACTCCAACTCGAATCTTTGTTAATGTGCCTGAGATTCCGGCTGTAAAGGATTGTGCGAGAATATGATTTTCATCAAATCCAAAATTTGAATTGCAACTGCCGGTAAAATTCACATCAAGTGTCTGTGAATAACATAAAGATGGAAGGATTGCAAAAACTAAAATAATTAATTGTTTCATAAAAGTATTTTTTAGCTCCCTACTCGTTTAAGCTTTTCGGGTTACGCTTCGTTTTTTTTAGTGGTTTCTGGATTCCACTTTTAAAATACTTCTTTTTTGTCACATTGGGGGGTCATCCCGTTGGCTTTCGCAGACCAATTTGTAAATTTAATGTACAATTATCATCTTTGAAAAATTCAGTTGTAAAAAACTTGTTTTTGCTTAATAATCAATTATTTCTATGTAAAATACGCGTCAAAGATATAAAATATTATTTGATTATACATTATTATTTGGGTTGATTGAAATTATTGGTCAGTTTAACTAAGATTGCATATCAGAGCATGTAAGTCTACGGTTAAATTTCTCTATATCTGAAAGCAACTTTAGTCTCAAAAGAATGCATCAAATATATTAGTATCATTAATTCTAAGACAAAATAAAGGAGTAATAATGAATCTATGAATTAATAATCTTTGAATCAAAAAAAATAAAACAAACTCCAACATTAACATTAAAATCTTTTGTTTATCTTTGAGGGTTATAAACTCTAAATACTAACTGTGCATGTCTCTTTTCCAAACCTCAGTCATTAATAAGTACCTGAAAACGCTTGATAAGCAGGCTGTACAAGCTGCTTACTCCAAATTTAAAGCTCATTTTCATAATCCTGCCATTCAGGAAAATATCCGGAACAGCAAAGAAGAACAATATCAGGGCGAATTTTTGATTGATTTGTTTGTGAATGTGCTTGGCTACACCAAAAACCCTGCAGTAAACTTCAACCTGACTACAGAATATAAAAATGTAAAAGACAGCAAAAAGGCTGATGGTGCAATTGTATTAACAAGGGGGCATGCCCCCTTGCAATTGCATGCCCCCTTGCAATTGCATGCCCCCTTGGTTGTTGGCGTTATCGAACTGAAAGGAACCAATACTACTGATTTAGGACATGTAGAAGCACAAGCATTTGGCTATAAGAATAATCAGCCCGAATGTGTATATGTTATTACTTCCAACTTTGAGAAGTTGCGACTTTATATCGACAATGCTATCGAACACCTTGAATTCAACCTGTTTACACTCACCGAAAAAGATTTTGAGCTATTGTATCTTTGTCTGGCTTATTCGCAAATTGAAAAAGGTATTCCCAAAAAGATTAAAGATGAATCGATTAGCCACGAAGACGAAATAACAAAGCAATTGTATCGCGATTATTCATCCTTTAAACGAGAATTGCACGCCGATTTGGTAGAAAGAAATCCGGCATACGATCCTTTATTATTATTCAGAAAAACACAAAAGCTACTTTCCCGCTTTTTGTTTCTGTTCTTTGCCGAAGATCGTCAATTGTTGCCACCAAATTCTGTTAGGCTGATTCTGAATGATTGGCGTGATTTGCAAGACCGCGATGTAGAAATTGCTCTTTACAACCGATTCAAAAAGTATTTCGAATACCTGAATACCGGATTTAAGGGCAAACGTTATGATGTATTTGCCTATAATGGCGGACTCTTTAAACTTGATGATGTGCTTGACACGGTGCAAATTGATGACGAATTGCTGTATCACCACACTGCCCGGATTTCGGAATATGACTTTGCGAGTGAAGTGGATGTGAACATTTTAGGGCATATATTTGAGAATTCGCTCAATGAATTGGACGAACTGACTGCACAAATTTCAGGAATGGAATTTGACAAATCGAAAACCAAACGAAAACGCGATGGAATTGTATATACACCAAAATACATTACCAAATACATAGTGGATAACACCGTTGGGCGACTTTGTACAGAAAAGAAAGCTGAACTGGGTATCAACGAAGAAGATTTTCCAACAAGGGGGCATGCCCCCTTGCAAAGGAAAACAAAACAAGCTTTATCCAATAAACTTACTACCTACCGTGAATGGCTATTGCAAATTACAATCTGCGATCCGGCATGTGGTTCGGGAGCTTTTTTGAACCAAGCGTTGAATTTTCTGATTGACGAACATCGGTACATTGACGAGTTGCAAGCCAAACTCTTTGGCGACTCGCTGGTGCTCACCGATATTGAAAACACAATTTTGGAGAACAACCTCTTTGGTGTTGACCTGAACGAGGAAAGTGTGGAGATAGCTAAATTATCGCTTTGGCTACGCACTGCACAGCCCAACCGCAAACTGAATGACCTGAGTCGTAATATTAAATGCGGTAATTCGTTGATTGACGATCCGGCTGTTGCAGGCGAAAAAGCTTTCAATTGGGAAAAGGAATTTCCACAAGTGTTTGTACACAAACAAAAAATGGCATGGCATATTACTACCGCCACACATAATTCGAGATATTCACAGCGGATGTTCGATAATTATATAAAGTTAGGCGAACCAGTATGGCTTTCGGAGAAAGAGGAGTTGATAGTAAGTAAAACCATTGCAGAAATAGCCATAAAAGATAAACTAGATATTCTGGCATACAATATTTGTGGTGATCACATGCATCTGCTACTTGTATGCGAAAAAGAAGAAGTAGATAATATCGTAGGGAAACTGAAGTCTAAGTCTGCCCGGGCATGCAATATAGCTATGGGACGAACGATTCCGACTTCTACTCCGACTCCGACTCCGAGTTCGACTCCGATTCCGACTTCGACTCCGACTTCGGGAACAAGGGGGCATGCCCCCTTGTCGAACCCGATACTCCCTGCACATGGCGAAACGCAAACACCACTATGGACGCAAAAATTCGGAAAAAAAGAAATTACAAGCGACGAACAGCTATATAATACAATCCGATATATTGAAAATAATCGGGTGAAACACGAACTGACAGATATCGACAAGGATTTACAACCACTTATTAATCAGATGAAATGCAACACACAGCATGCTTTTCGTACCGAATATAATGGTGGTTTTGATGTGGTAATTGGAAATCCGCCGTATGGAGCAACATTTTCTGAAAACCATAAAAATTATTTCATTGGAAAATTCAAAATTTCACCAACGATTTTAGATACCTATTTACTTTTTATTCTTAACTCAATGTTGTTGATAAAGGAAAATGGATTTTTAGGTTTTATTATTCCATCAACTTGGCTATATATGACTCAGTTTTCTGATTTTAGAGTAAAATTGGTAAAAAATTATGAATTGTCGGAAATCAGACTTTTTAGAAATGCAATTTTTGAAGAAGCAACAGTTGAAACATGTATTGCGTTATTAAAAAATAAAAGTCCTTTAGCAGATAGTTTATATAACTATAAAGAAATTAATGGTTTAGAAATTTTGAATGATATTTCTAAAATCCAAAAAACAATTTTAAATGACATCAATGTAAATCTGTTGCTTAAGAATATTTCAATAGATGGTCTTTATCAAAAGATTTCAGAAAATAGTTCTCTTGATAAATTTACAAAAATAATTTGTGGTTTAACTCCATATAGATTGGGTAAGGGTAATCCAAAACAAACACAAGATATTGTTGAGAATCGCCTATTTGATTCAAATTTCAAAAAAAATGATACATATAGGCAGTATCTAATGGGCAGGGATTTTAATAGATATATTTGGCAGATTGAACAAGAGAGATGGATTAGTTATGGTGATTGGTTAGCAGAGCCAAGATATGCTGCACCATTTGATGTGCCTCAAAAAATTATTTTAAGACAAACTTCTGATAGAATTATTGCACATCTTGATACAAATAAATACATATCTCTTAAGAATGTCCATAATTTAGAAATTGTGAAATCTGAGATTGACTATAAATTCTTATTGTCAATATTAAACTCAAAATTATTAGATTGGTGGTATCAACAATTAATTCCAGAAAAAGGAAGAGTTTTTGCTGAAGTTAAAGTTGTAAACCTAAAGAAATTACCCATTAAAATTGCTCCAGATCAACAACCTTTTATCACAAAAGCCGAACAAATGCTTTCGTTGAACAAGGAATTTCAGGAAATTAGCGGAAAATTCCAACGGAATTTGTTACGTGAATTCTCGTTAGAAACATTATCTACAAAATTGCAAAACTGGCATACACTAAGCTACGCTGAATTTATAAAAGAACTGGAAAAGCAGAAAGTAAAACTAACGCTCAGCAAAAAAGCAGAATGGGAAACGTATTTCAATCAGGAATCAGAAAATGCACGTTCCATAAAAGCTGAAATTGATACCACCGACAACGAAATTGACCGTATGGTGTATGAGTTGTATGGTTTGACCGAAGATGAAATTAAAATAGTGGAACAGAATTAAGGGAAAAAAAATGTGGATAATTTAATTCTTATGGAGTAGCACGTTACTTCTTAAAGGATTTAAGTTTCGGAAAAGACAAAATCCCAATAAGTAGATCGGACTTACCGGGATTTTATTTAAAACGGATAACCAATGGCCAAATGCACCGCTAAATCATCTGACCAAGTTG
>JBMOHG010000132.1:0-8094 GCA_049317965.1 Paludibacter sp. | reverse complement strand
GATTTCAAAGCGTTGTGAACTGAACTCCCAATTATTTTCTAATTCTACGTTATTAGCTCTCAAATATTCTGTAAAAGTAAAAGGGAATATCTCTTTGATTAGAAAACGTCCACCCAATGTAGTTGCAATTTCCTTGCTTAACATAGTGGCGTTACTTCCGGTAACAAAAATCCTATATCCTGTATCGGCTAGTCGTCTTCCGAACTTTTCCCAACCAATAATAATTTGTATCTCATCCAGAAAAATAATCGGAGTTGAATTAAACATTTCTCTGTAACAATCAATGATTAAATTCAAATCCTCAAGTTTTAGTTCCAACAATCGTTCATCTTCAAAATTGATATACAATATCCGCTCAATTGGTGTTCCGCTTTTAATTATATTCTTAATAATCTGAAACATACAATATGTTTTCCCTGCTCTTCGAGAACCAACAAAAACATAATTTCCTTCATTCTCAACGAATAACTCACGTTCAATAAGTTCAACCTTATTGATAAATTCATGATTCTCAATAATTACTTGTTTAATCAAATCTTTATTCATAACGCTATTTGTTTTATATACAAAACAAAAGTAGTGTATTTAATTCTATATACAAAACATAGTGTCAACTTTATATTTTAATTGCAGAATAAATTATTACTTTAAAAAGCTAACAAAAGTAATTAGCTTAATTTAAAAAGATGTCCAATTGTTTGCAATTATGCAATAGAATGTTTCCACTCTACAATTTATACTTGAAACAAAAGCAAAAAGTTTACTTTCGCACAAGGTAAGAAAATTATACCCTGCTTGTTCTTGAAGAATTCACCAATCGACAATCCGACACCAATGGTTTATTTATCTAACGATATAATCAAGATGCTAAAATAGAAAATAACGAAAATTGAATACGATATCTGTAATTAAACTATGCTATAAATATTATTGACACAATAACACTTCAATCTGGCAACAAAAATTCTGGAAAGCTTATCATCACCAAATTACATGTCGAATAACGGCGCAAATAGTGGCTTTATTTTGAAACATTGTACAGGCCATAAACCTGCAAATAAAGAAATAGACGTTCCAATGAATTATGGCGATTATTATTTTATTGAGGCACTTACACGATACCAAAAAGCAAAGTTGATGACATCGATTTCGCAGCCAAAAGCAACTAATTTTAAAATATTTCCAAATCCCGCAAAAAACTCATTTGTTGTACATTTCACACAACAAGAAGCTAAATTTATCAGAGTATTTGATATGAATGGTTGCGTTGTTATGGTATCAGAACCAAATACTACAATAGCATGTGACTTTTTGCACAAAGGTAATTATATTGTTCAGATAGAGTATTCTAATGGCAAGCTTGAAAGTCAGTTGGTAATAAAAGATTAAAACAAGCTCAAAATCAGGGAATAAATTCCTTCCAAACTTCTTTTATCAACTCAGGTTTTGGTACAAAATTAAATTTCAAGTTATCATCTTCAAATTGAGCATAAATTGATTTTTCGGGATTGATACCAAATTCAGAATAAATACGCGGTGACTTTTCAATTAAATTTGATGGTTGATATGCCGTATTTGGTTTCCAGGTAATTTCGTTTTTTTCGTTAAGTATTGGAAACCACGCCAGACCTTTGTGCGCACGCACCTCTTCGTAATCGAAACCATACTCACGGTCGCACCATGCCCCAAAAGTAAGTGGTTCATTAGCATTGGCACTGATGGTGGCATGCGCCCAAAACGGTGGAACAATTACTACATCTCCAACTTTAGCCCTCACAGCAAAGCAACGACCCGGATTATCACTTGCCGATTCCTGCATGTAAATTATTGCTTCGCCCGACCAAATTTCATACACTTCGGGTGTTGACCAACCATTGCCATAACTGGATTTTTTATGAATATGCCCTTGACTACGAACGGGTTCATTTCCTAATCGCCCTGCAGCATACGTTACAGCACCGTAAAGCAAATGTAATTCTTCCAACTTCGTTTTATGGATATTTTTTCCAACATCCATAGCAATTGAATAGACTATTTCCGGGCCATCGCAGGTAGGGTTAGCCAAACTTTTGCGAATTGATTCGAGCGTCCTATTTTCAACAATTGGTCCAAAACAATCATCGCCATATTCAAAACCAAGCTTTCCTTTTGTAGGGAAAACATTCAAACCATTCTCAAATTTATTTTTCATTTGTAAATTGTATTTTAGAAAATAGTAAATCAATTGATTTCTTCTAATTCTTTTCCTTTGGTTTCTTTCACAAATTTGATATTGAAACCCAAACTTAATAAACAAAAGAATGCCAATACCAAAAATGTATTTCCACCACCAATTTTTTCTAATAATATGGGAAAAAGCAATGAAACAAAGAAACAAGAAATCCAAACAAATACGATAGATACAGACATCGCCTTTCCGCGAACATGATTCGGGAAAAGTTCAGAAATGATAACCCATGTTATTGGTCCTAATGATGTAGCAAATGATGCAATAAACAACAATATTGCAATAAGTGTTATGATACTACTCATCCCGTAAGTAAATGAAAAGGAAAGTATTAGCAGTGATATCGTCATTAAAGTTGATCCTATAATTAGTAACGGTTTTCGTCCTAATCTATCCACAAAATAGATAGCAACCAATGAAAAAACCAAATTAATAACGCCTATCAGAATTGTTTGATAAAGTGCCGAATCAATGCTTAAGCCGGATTTTTC
The DNA here is from genome assembly GCA_049317965.1 of Paludibacter sp. Classification (GTDB taxonomy): domain Bacteria; phylum Bacteroidota; class Bacteroidia; order Bacteroidales; family Paludibacteraceae; genus Paludibacter. The sequence continues at coordinate 5,376 of JBMOHG010000132.1, read as the reverse complement.
AAAAATTAAAGGAGCATAATACATAATGGTGTTGATGCCTGTAATTTGTTGGAAAAATGCCAAGCCAATACCCACCAACAATGGCAAACGTAATTCAGGTGCAAAACCTGCTTTAAAACCCGAATCGGTTTTGTTACTCAAAGAGTTTTTAATAATTTTCAATTCGCTAGCAGCCACTTTCGTTCCATTAATCTTTTCGAGTATGCGGAGAGCTTTTTTTTCCTCCTTGTGTAAAACTAACCAACGCGGACTTTCGGGAACAAAAAACAATGCTATAAAAAAGAATAAAGCTGGTAAAGCCATAACACACAGCATCCAACGCCAATTATTTTCGCCAGTATCTACCAATAAATAATTGGAGAAAAATGCCACTAAAATACCGATTACAATTGTCAGTTGGTTAAGCGAAACCAATTGACCACGCTGTTTTGCCGGAGCTATTTCGGCTATATACATGGGCGAAACCATAGAAGCAATCCCCACTGCAAATCCACCCAACACTCTGAATATTACAAAAACTAGTATCGAGTTTGCACTTGCAGTTCCTATGGCTGAAACCACAAAAAGCAAAGCAGCAGTACTTAACACTTTTTTACGACCGTATTTATCGGCTGGTGCACCCGAAAGTATAACGCCGACAATACAACCCAAAATCAGACTGCTAACAATCCATCCAATTTCAGCTCCCGAAAGTGAAAATTGCTTTTCGATAAATGGAACTACTCCGGAAATAACTGCCGTGTCAAAACCAAATAGCAAGCCGCCAAGTGCCGCCACTATTGAAATAAGGAATAAATAAGTAGTGTTTTTTTCTTGTGTTTTCATATTGATGTTTTAAGCGTTTTTTCTGACAAATCCAAGCATAGTCCCACATTTTTGACCAATACTTTTACCAGTAGGTTTCATGGTATAAGCACCTACCGCAGCAGGCACAATAAAAGTTTCGGCATAATGCACTTCAAATGGTTCGAAAGCTTTGGATGGGCTTTCTATCGTAATTTCGTCGCCTTCAACTAAACAAATCACGTGTACATTATCATTGGTATTCATGTTTACTTGTTTTGTAAACCAATGGCGGCGAGTTTCAATAAATTCACGTTCGTGCAAACCTGTTCGCTCTTCTATCCAACCATCGCCTTCGGCAATTATATCAATCGCATTTACGAGATTTTTTTGAGTCCATTCGGTGGTTCTTGTCCAATCAATCACATTTTTAGCATGTTCAATATTAATCGCCCGAGGTCGACCATCAATTCCTAACCTTCCCCAATCCCACATTTTGAATGTGAATATATAAGGAGTGGCACTTATTTCGAGCACCATACTGCCAGCACCGGAGCAATGCACTGTTCCTGCGGGAATTAAGAAATGGTCGTGTGTTTTTACCGGCCACACTCCCACATGTTTTTCCGCATCAAAAGGAGCTCCTCCAGCTTGCGCCGCTTCCAAATCGTGCATCATTTCAACAGGATTTACACCTTCTTTCAGTCCAAGATATACTTTTGCTCCTTCAACAGCTTTGAGCATATAATAACTTTCGTCCTGTGTATAATGCATTCCGAATTTTTCCTGAATATATTCCGTAAGTGGATGAACTTGTAAACTTAAATTTCCTCCATCTATCGTATCCAGAAAATCGAAACGGATGGGAAATTCATCACCAAAACGTCCATGAACTGCTGCTCCCATTAATTCTTTTGGTTTGTAGAATACTAAATTGATAGAAGGAATTTCTACCACTACCTCGCCAAATTTCAAGAGCAAACTATTTTCTTCTGGTACACAATTGAAACACCATGCATAGTTTTGCTGACTTTTGTCCAGGTTGCAATAATGCTTCATCCATTGTCCGCCCCATGGCCCCGGGTCGAAAAACGGAACCAAACTAAACGGACGTGTTATGGCTTGATTTAATCCTTCAAGAATGCTTTTTCCAGCCACTAATTTCGGTTCATTCCGATTGTTTGTATCCAGCAAATAATCCCAATGGTGCATTGTTTTTTTCTTCCAACGGTCGAGGACGCGCCAGTCAACAAAAAATCCTTGTTTATATAACAACATCCAATCCGATGTATTTCTGTTTCTTACACCTAAATTATCCACTTCGTGCGTTCGCATTCGAAGTTGTGTTTCCCATCGTGCCATGTCGGCATACACCAATATATCTGACGTTGTATAAATAAATGCAGCACCCGAACCTACTACCAGTACCAATCCTTCGCTGTCAGCAATTTCCTTTCTAGCTTTTTCAACTTTTACAGGGTCAAAAAAGGCATCAATTGTTAAGCGTGTCATGTAGCCAAAAATACGGTCATCCGTAACATCGGGAAAAACCATAGCTGCAATTTTTTCTTCGGGCCACATTAAATCCCGTGTGTTAAGAACTAAACTTGGTGCTAAACCGAGAATTAACTCTTTTGTTGTTAATTCCTCAAGTACACCCTGATAGTAATCAACTACTACAACTTTAGTTCGTTTTTTAATTTTTGTTGTGTCCGATAATATTCTTCCACAAATTGAAAACCAGCCTTGATAAACCGGAAAATTCCCATTCACATTAATGCAAGGGAGTGTATTGAATTTAATTTCGTTCATTTGTTCTGTAATCAAATTTTTTCGTTTAAAAGATATGCCATACCCAGCATTCCGGCCTGATCGGTAAAATGCGCTCCTTCAATTTGCACTTTTCCCCAAGGTGTCCATGCATTTTTGGCTACTTTTTCTCTAATATATGGTAAGATAATTTGCTTGCTTTTCATTACGCCACCACCAATAATAACCATTTCGGGGTCGTAAGCGTGAATCATGTTAATTATGCCGGCACTCCAGACATCAAGGCAATTATTCATGATTTCGATTGCCACTTTGTCTTTTTGCGAAGCTAATTGAAACAATAATTCAAAATCTAAAAGCTCTTCATTGCTTGCTTTGCTTGTGGCAAAATCCAAATGGGTTTTAAACAATTCGGGCAATATCCAGCTCGAAGCCTCCGATTCTACACAACCCGTATTGCCACATGTGCATGTTCGTCCATGCAAGTTTACGGTGAAATGCCCACCCAAACATCCCGCCTGAAAGTGCTTGCCATACAGCAATTTGCCTTCAATCATGGCGGCTCCGCCAATTCCTGTTCCCAGCGTTATAAGCACAGTATTGTCGCAACCTTTTCCTGCTCCAAATTGCCATTCGCCAATTAACGCCGCACGAGCATCGTTTTCTAAAACAGAATTAATACCCCACGTTTTTTGGGACCAAGCGTTGAAATCAAAATCTACTACATCTTCAAATTTTTTATTGATTGATAGCACTCGCATCCGTTTGGTGTCAACAATGCCCGGAATGGAAATACCGACGCCTGAAAGTTCGGAAATTTCCGTATCCGAATCCTTGAGCATTTGTGCAACAGCTTCTTCTATAGATTTTAAGCGAGGTAGAAGACCATTACTAGAGAAAGCCGGAATAATTGATTCGATAATGATTCTGTCATCCTGAATCAATCCAAGTTTGAGTCTTGTCCCTCCTAAATCTAATGCAATTGTTTTCATACCAGCGTTGGTTTTCCATTAACTTCCATCAATCTTGCCGAAAAGCCAAAGTTGGCAATTTCTTCATAATCGTGTCCGGCATCAGATGGCCAACATGCTCCCACCACTAAATTTTCGTCACCAGTATTTGCTAAACGGTGAGCGATATCACCTCCAATATAATGCAAGCTGCCAGGAAAAACCTCTTCGGCCCATGTTTTATGATTTCTATCCATCAAAATGAGCATTCCTTTGCCCTTCACTCCCCAGTAAAACTCGGCTCTATCCGACTGCGAATGAAAATGTCCTTTGGTCATAAAATACTCACTGCCCATTTTTCCGTGCATAATGGTGGATACGCCAAAAAAAAGCCCTCCTGAAGTGCCTTCGGCTACCGGTAACCACGATTGAACCGTGTAGGCAAGCTGGTCAACGGGGAAATCATTTACAGCAGTTTTCTCTTGAAAGATGGATGCTATTTCGGAGAGTTTTCGTTGCTGATTTTGAATGGGTGTACCCGACAAAGCATAACTTTCTAAATTTACAAGTACAGGTGTTTGTGTAATTTCTAATGCTTTCATTTAAGTGAATATATAGGATTATTTTTAAAAAAAAGAATTTCGTTTGAACATTAAAAAAGGATTGTGAATTTTCTGTTTTTTACCCGAAATAATCATTTCTGCCGCTGTGCGACCCATTGTTTGAAAATCGGTCGAAATGGTAGTAATGCCGCCGGCAACTATTTGCTTTAAAGCTGTTTCGTTATAAGAAATTATGCCGACATCTGTTCCGATATTCAGGTTGTTGTTTTGTATTGCAATCACAATTTTCACTAAATCTTTATCATCTACAACTATAAATGCATCATTTTTTTTTGGTTGATACGTTGAAATATCAAAAATGATTTCATTAACAATGCTATATTTTTTACAAAATGCTTTGAATCCACTTATAATTTCACGAAAATGTCCTTTTGAGTGGCGAATAGATAGGATTATTCGATTGTAATTTTCACAAACCATACTGTTTTGATTCAGAATTTGATAAATATCACGCTCAAATTCCTGACAAACGTACGAAAACCTTTTTTTTAAATCTGTCGAAGTCCTATCCAGAATAATGACTTTTTTCTGTGGTAGAAAATCTAAAGTTTTCATAGCTTCTTTGTCGGCAATTGGCATTATTACAAAATCAGAAAACTCACCTAATGCCGATTCAATAAGTGTTTTAAACACCTTAGGATTATTGTTGTGAAAAAATATTTGTTCGCTTCCTTTTCCTTTTAGCCCCAATTTGAATGCTTCATACAATTCTTCCTTATAAGCTGTCAAATGATCAAATAATACAAAAACTTTATGTTGGGAATCTACATTTGTGTTTTGGATATAATAACCTTTACCAACTTTGGAAATTATAAGTCCCAGTTTTTTGAGTTCGTTATATGCCATATAAACTGTATCTTGCGATAGTCCATATTCTTTACAAAGTTCGTTGCACGATGGTAATTTGTCGCCTTTTACTAGTTTCCCTTCTTTGAGCAAACCAAGAATTACATCAATAATCTGCCTGTATTTTGGCGACGAATTGTTATTTGAAAAATCAATGTAAATCATATTTTTGAACATACTTATTGGTACTTATTGGCAAAAATATGATATATATAATTATAATATATAATGTCTTGATATATATTATGAATTATTAGTATTTCTATTTGACTGAACAATGTGCCATTTAGTATAAATAAATAACCATTTTGTGTATTTATTCTATTTGTAATACAATCTAAGCTTATCATAAATCACTTTAGACAATTATACTTAACGTTGTTCAAATGCGTTACGACTAATCA
>JBMOHG010000131.1:0-8114 GCA_049317965.1 Paludibacter sp. | reverse complement strand
GTGTTAACTGACTTGTAATATTTGGTGCAGATTTTAATGTTACTACAGCATTATTAGCCATAACAGTTGCACAATATCCAGCGGCAGTAGTGGTAGTTACAGTATAAGTTCCGGCAGCATTTACCGTCCAGGTTAATGCATCTCCGGTTCCGGCAGTGGTTCCACCTTCGGCAACTCCACCTTTAAGTAATTGGTATGTAACACCACTTTGAGACCCACTAAGAGTGATATCTGTACTTGAACCACTACAAATAGCGGCTGTACCACTTACCGAGAATGAAGTTGGAGCGGTGCAATTTGATTTTGTCCATACTTGCATGCTATAAATACGTATGGTTTGACCACCACCTAAAGTTCCTGCCCAATTTGTAGAAGAACTATTTCTCATAATTCTGAAGTACTTGAATAATCCTGCAGGAGCCGCTACTGTGTAAGTTGCACATTCGGCAGAAGAAACAGGCATTGAAAATTGGGCACCATTGGTCCAGGTTGTTCCATCCAAACTCCAACCATAATGACCAATATATCCTGCAGTTGTACTATTTGCAGTAACTGAGAAAGATACCTGATCAATTAATTTTTGAGTTCCGGCATAGTTTAATTGAACTTCAAAATAATCACCATTTGAGTCTGGTCTTATTGAATATCGACCTGCTGAAGAACCGAAACAATTAACTGTTCCGCTTGATACTGAAGCCCCGGTGTGGAACATATAAATTTGATTCTCTGTACCGGTATTAAATGTTTGATTGGCCCAGCCACTTGCAAATGTGCCTAATACAGATGCATCTTGTGCAATTATATTCCAGGAACCAAGCAGTAATATAGCTAATACTGCCAATAATTTAGTGAATTGTTTTTTCATAATGATTTAATTTTTTAAGTGGTTTTATATAATTGTGATTATTTATTTATGGTACAAAAATAGGAGCTAATAAAAAAATCAATGTGTAAAATCTGACTTAATAAGTGGAAAATTTGACGAAGCAGATAAAAATTCTACACATCGGGTATTTGTTATGTCGAATGAATGAAAAATACATTTGATTATTTTGAGGAATATCGCTTTTATACGCTTCTACCTATCATGTTTATTTTGATACTTATATCCTTCCAATAATGTTCGAACTATGTTTGGTCATACCTGGCTTATATATAAAGCTTATATAAACCATATATAATACTTATATAATGCTTATATAAAGCATACTTAAATAAGAGTGTATTATATAAGTTTTACATAACTATTATTTATTAATTAAAATAAAATGAGATCTGAACTTGATGTGAATGAAGGCTGGATGAACATTATACCAACACATAAAGAATTTGAATAACAGTAACAAAAAATCCCCGATTGCTCAGGGATTCTTAATTGTTTAACCTATATTGGTTTTGAATGGATCGTTGTTGAAGTATTTAGGAGCCATTAAAGCACCTTCATCTGGTCCAACCGGAGGCGATTCCAATGCCAACGAAATTTCAGTATCAAGCATAACACGTTCTACCATTGGTGGAAAGTAAGTTCTTTTTTCTTCTAGTGTGCTCATAGTATCGTATGTTTATTTAATGATTACTTTTTTCGTTACTTTATTCGCTTCGTTACCCACAGTTACCAAATAAACACCCGAACTGAACTGTTTACCAATTATAGTGCTTGTGCCGGTTATTTGAGTACTTATCAGTTTTTGACCAATAGCATTGCAAACAGTTACAGTACCTCTTTCGCCATTTGCATGGTAAATAGTGATTTGATTGTTTCCATTTGTATTGATAGCAATGTTTTGATAATCGTAAGGATTGTTTTGAATCCCGTTTACAACTGCAGAAGTTTTGAAAATCAACGAGAAACGGGTGGTAGTATTCGTAACATCCGAACTAAATATATACGAAGCACCAACTGTGAGTTCCTGTTCAGTATTCAACAAATTATCTCTCAAATAAATTTTGGTATCTGCATCGAAGTTACTTACCTGAGTAGCTTTGATAGTAAATGTATTCGCACTTCCGGTGTTGAAACCTAACGCCAATTCTTTGTTTGGTGTTACCGCAGTCAATCCATTAATAACCAATTGTTCGTTTCCTGCTAACGTATAGATTTCAGGAATTGCCACATTGTTGTTCGACATTTTAGGTGAATCAAAGGCATCATATCCATCCAAAGCAGCAGCATTAAATAATACAATTGCTTCATCTGTGTTTACTGCATTCGATACTTCCAGACGAAGTACTTGTTGAGCAAGTGCAGGAGTTTTCAAACGGTTCGTTGCAACGCTTTGGTCTTGATGAGAGCGTGTAGCTTGTTTAAAAGTAACACTTGCATCACCTGCCTGACCTGCATCAACCCGTACCCAGAAAGCTTGCATTGGAGGAATTAGTTCTGATCCTCCAAGTGTTCCTGCGCCACCTGTAGTATTGTATGTCTGGAATTTGTAAACACCTGTGCTTTTGCTTCTATACCATATAGACGTAAGTACTTTTGTTTTAGTAGCATTATCCCAGCTTGCATACGAAGCATAAGGATTTCCTATCAGGTTAAAGCCAATACTGGTTGCACCTGCCCGACTCAAGGTTGGAGTAGTAATATCACCTGAATTTAATGTACCGGTAAATACTATCGTTCCATCAGTTGCTTTTCTTGCTATAAAACCTCTGGTAGCAGTTAATGGAGTTGATGGTGTCATAACATCATTCCAGTTTGCATTAACTTCGTTGTATTGCCATATACTGTTTCCGGATGGTGTTTCAACAGTTCCTAAAACCACACTTCCGGTTGCATTCGATACAGGACTTGAGAAATACCAGTTACGACTTGCAGCAGTCAGATATTGTTGAACATTTGCTGTACCACTTCCACCAATACTTGCAGGAGTAATTATTGTGGCTGTTCCAGAAGCATCTGACAATAAATTCAATGTTCCATTATTGGTCATGGTTGTACTTACTGTTAATTGTTTAGCAGCAGCAACACCAATAGAAGAACCTGAACCAATTGACAAAGTTGGAATTGCTCTGTTATCAGTCAGTGAAATTCCTGCTGTGTTATTTACAGTCAATGAATTTATTATATTGGCAGCAGGGAATTCATTCCCTTTTACTGATGCTCCATTGTAAGTCAGATTCACCGATGTCCCAAAAGTTGGAGTTGCAGATAATGTTCCTGCAGTTAATATAACATTTGCACCATTACCAAGAGTTAAACCATTGGATGAATTATTTAATGAACCACTCGTCAATGTAAGAGTACCAGCAATAGAACGTGATGTCGACAATGTAACGGGAGTAGAATTTTTAATTTCAACATTAAATGGAGCATTGGAAGCAGGCCATTCTAATGAAGAAGTATAACCTCCTATACCATTATTATATATTAGTGAAGATGCAGCACCATACTCGGGTGAGTTAGTACTAATATAGCCACCACTATTTATTTGTAATTGTCCATTAATAGTTAGTTTCTGACCACCAGGAACTGTTACACCTGCAGCAGTTTGGAATAAACCATCCACACTTCGCCAAGCATTCAAGGTGATTCCACCAACACCTTGAACAGTAACATTTTTTGGACCGTTAGTATATGGCCAATATCTAGCATCACTAGCAACACCATAAGAACCACCAGTGTTATTAAATAACAATGTACTTGCACTTCCATATACAAAATCAGCAGTTCCTGTAGCCCAACCACCTTCATCTATTTGGAATGTACCATTTATGTTTGCAGTTCCATTAACTGTTAGCACATAGTTATTTGTTCTAAGTCCACAACCTGAAACTACATTTACGTTACCAAATACTGTTGAACCAGCTAAAGGAAGAGTACCTGCAATCACAAGTACATCTGAACCTGCATTAGCATTAGGAGCTGAGCCACCCTGCCAGTTACCACCTGTCGCAAATGAATTATCAACAGCGCCTGTCCAAGCATAGCCACTTGCAAAAGTAGCAGAAATTGTATGCGTGGTAGTTACATTACTGAAAGTATAACTTCCTGTAGTAATCGCAGTTGGATTTGAAACGCCATCTACCAATACATCTGCAACATGATAACCGGCTTCAGGTGTAATGCTGTATGCCTGACTTCCAGCAAAATTCACATCTGTTGCACCGCTTGGTGAAACTGTACCATTTGAACCTGTTGATGCACTTATTGCATAAGTATTTATTGTCCATTGTGCATATAATGTAGTATTAGATGCTGGAATGGTGAAACTTACACCACCTGCATAAGAAGTTCCACTGCCATTTGCGGCAGTATTCCAACCGCTGAATGTATAACCGGTCTTGGTTAAAGTTCCAACACCTGCCAATGTAATTGATGCATTGTAATCTGCACTTGTAGGTGCTGCTACACTTCCACCTAAATTGCCATTACCGTCGTAAGTTACAGTATAAGTATCAATTGCAAAAGTGGCAGAAATTGTATGATATGTAGTTACATTTGAAAATGTGTAACTTCCTGAACCTATTGCAGTTGGATCAGATACACCATCTACTAACACATCAGCAATATGATAATTTGCGTTTGGTGTAATTGTATATACTTTACTTCCGTTTGTAGCTACATCTGTTTCGCCAACTGAAGAAATAGTTCCATTTGAACTGGAAGAAGCAAATATTGATTGTGCCATCAAGTGATCACACGCATTTTTTAGTAAAAGTATACCATTTGTAGTATAGTCTTCAGCAGCGGCAGATAATGCGATCATCATATATTTTTTTGCATGTGTAAGCAATACATTATCCTCCAGAATAGAAATTGAACCGGCAGTTCCAACACTATTATTCGCAATAACCCTTTGATTTGTTGTAGTAGCACCGGTTACCCATCTGATATTACCAGATGCACCTGCCATGGTTACATTACTTCCACTAAAAGTTACACCTGAAAAAATAGGGTGGTTCTCAAAACCTGAATTAACAGTTACTGAAGTATTTGTACCAGCCGTTCCGTTTTGACCAGCACCCGTAGGCCAACCAGTCTTACTATACATGTGTGATTTTGTATTTAATATTGGAACTTGACCAATATAATAACCTAAACGTAGTGCGGCCAAGTTTGCGCTATTAACATTTTCGTGTAGAATTATCAAATCATATCCAATAGTATAAATTTCATCCATTTTTGCAGCAGTATTATTTGTTGCAACGTCATAAACGGTTACAGCATACAATGCCGGATTAAATGCAGCCGATAATTTATTAGCACCAGCTGGTAGAGTCGTGCTTGTATAAAGAACAGCAATCTTTTTTGCATTTGGATCCTGAACAGTGATTGTTCCGGTCGCAGTTGCCGTAGAACCATTTACACCATTAATAGTTACCGTATAGGGGTAAGCCTGATAAGTGCTTGTTGTTGGAGTTCCGCTAATAGTATTTACACCATCGAATGTTACTCCTGCTGGTAAACCAGTACAACTGGCAGAATTTACAGTGCCTGTTATAGTGTATACAATAGGTGTGATTGCTACATCTTTCTTAACAATTTGAGTTGAAGATCCCGAACTTAAACTTATTATTGGGGCAAGAACCGTATTGTTTGAACCCGGACTTGTCAATAAATAATTTTGAGAAGTGCCTGTGCCAAAACCAAATTCGTAAACAGTAAAATAATAAGTTTCAGAACTGGTTAAACCTGTTACAGTTACAGTGTTAGCAGCACCGCTATAAACCACTACACCATCACCAAATGCAGGAGCACTTCCAAAAGCTGCATTTCCTGTATAAGATGTCCCATCAGCAGGTGTTCCCGTTGGAGCACTTCCCGATTTGGCAACAACAATTCTGTTACCACCATCTCCACTTGTGAAATTAACCACAACGCTTGTAGTTGTAGTAGTTCCAAAAGTAATTGTTCCTTGAGTTGTAGGTTCTGCAGCTATTGACTGACCACTAACTGCTACAGTTACACTGGTACCACCCGGAGTTGAAAGTGTAATGTTTCCGCTAACAGCACCTGTAGCTGAGGATGGTGAATAACGAACATAAACAGTATATGGTGAAGCAGCCTCTACAGAAGTTATAGCAACAATATTAGACCAGTCAGTTCCATTTTTACTAACTTTAAAATCAGCGGTTGGAGGTGTAACAGTTATATCGTCTGTTAAGTCAGAACCCTGAACGGTAAAACTTTGATAAGAAGAGTTACTTCCCACAGCTACCATTCCAAGATTGCTGGTATAACCTGATTCATTTTTAGTTATTGAAGGTGCATTGAATGCAATTTGATTATTCGGATTGTTTGTTGCTGTGGCAGTAAAATATTTTTCACTTCCGGAAGCACCATTATACTCATAAGCCTGAACATAATACGTATGACCACTTTGTAAGTTGGTAAGTGAAACAACAGAAGCACCACTTCCAGCGTTTCCATTGTACACACAATAATAACCTGAACTTCCTAATTGTGTTCCGCTTGGCGAACCATTGTTCCAATTAGCAGATGCAGTGTAAGTTGTTGCATCAGAAGGGTCTGTAATTGCTCCAGAAGCATCTTTTACAAAGATGGCTACATTTGCACCATTGCCTCTGGTTAGACCAAGAGTCATTCCAGTAGCAGTAATATTGGAGAATGCAATTGCACTTGCTTGTGTAGTTGGTGCTGAAAGTACAGATACTGTCCAGTTTAATGGATTTGAACTGGCAGCTCCTGTAACACTTGTACTGTAATCTATGCCACTGCCTGCAGCAGTTGAGCTTGTTTGAAATGTCCATGATGAAGTGCCATTAAATGCTTTACCACTTGTTGGAGCAGAAGCTAACGTTCCTGTTGCATCGGCAGTATTCCACCCAAAAGCTAAATTACAAGTGCCGGTAGCACCATTTATTACCCACATATATGGTAAAGCATTACTCTGAGATGGCGAAATCGCAGCCGTTTTTACCGTATAGGTTTGTGAACCTCCCGAAGTATTGGTTACAGCAACCGGATTGTAAATACTAGCAGAATGCCCAACAGGGAAAGTATATGAACCTAAATTAGCTACTACACAACTTACAACGCCTGTACTATTAGCAATAATATGTTTTGAAGTGCCGGGAGAGCCTGCAACTGGATTGGCGGATGATAATGTTAAATTATTTGTTCCCAGTGTAAGATTTCCACTGGTTAAAGTTAGTGTACCACTTACAGCAGTAGCAGCAGATAAAGTAAGGCCACCTGAGTTGTTTATGGTTAGGTTATTAGCTCCCGTTAATCCATTACCGGCTATCTGAGCAGAAGCTCCATTAAATGTATAATTTCCTCCAGAGTTAAATGTTCTTGTTCCGGTTCCCTGAATACTCCCGTTAGCTCCACTTGTAGTTAATGCACCTGTTGCATTTGTATTGGCAGTAATTATTCCTCCACCAGATTCAACTGTAAATGAACCGGATCCTCCATCTAGAATATTAGACCCAAAATCTACAGTCGCCCCATTTTTAATATTAAAAGAATATGGACCTGTGGCAGGTTGTGATATTGTTCCTCCTGTTTTAATAAATGTTTGAATGCCAGATTTTGAAAAATTAAAAGCAGCAGTTCCAGTACCAGTACCTGTTTTTGTAATAGAACCACTTGACATATTAAAATCTCCGGCAATATTAACAATTCCATTATTACTTCCAGCTGAATTTCCAGACTGCTGTAAATCTAATGTGCCACCACTAATTGTTAATCCGCCGTTAAAATTCATTATTGGGGCTCCCGTATTTGTTGCAGTATTATTTGTCAATGTGCCACCGGAAATTGTTGCTAATCCGGTTACTGTTAGCACCCCACTTCCATTATCTGAATTTATACCAAGTACACCTCCACTTATATTTAAAGCTCCCCCAACAGTTGTTGTTGCTGATTGAGTAGAATTAAGTCTAATTTGAGCACTACCAGTATTACTAACTGTAAAATTATTGGTAATAGTTTGCAAATTACCTGCGAATCCTAAATTACTAGTTTGTCCTGCACAATTCCAGATTAAATTATAATATGATTGATTAAAAGTTGCGCCAGGGCTTGAAGTAATTATTCCAGTCACTTCGCAAGTAGAACCAGTACTCCAAACAAATATTGGATATGTGCTGGTACTAATACATAGGAGTACGTGTGGTCTGAGGCACGAAGACCCAACATGTACTCC
>JBMOHG010000130.1:0-8148 GCA_049317965.1 Paludibacter sp. | reverse complement strand
GAATATTAATCCATAACACCAAAGAAATGGTGTATTATATTATTCCAACTACTTAATTTCCCCGAAGGTGAAACAATTAATGACCCACCTCCTCCTATTGCACTCAAAGCAAGAAATGTCAATAAAAAAACAAGGATATTTCTAGATGTTTTTGTTTTCATAACTTTCAATATAAATATTTATCTGTGAAATCCTTATTTTGGAATTCCACCAAAAAACTTTTTCAGTTTATAATGGAATTTATGCATACCTTCTGGTTGAGTAAACATGAAAATGCATTGATTGTATATTAGATTCACATTATTGTTTTTACATAATGCAATAACTTCAGGTGTTTCCGACTTTTGTTGTATCCATATATTTTTTATTCCACGTTCAATAGCCGATTTTACTACTGATAAAGTTTGAGCCGGATTGGTAAGAACCAATAAATTAGTTGCTTTTTTTGGAAGGTAGTTAACTGATTTAAATTCATTTTGTGCTGCATTATTCTCAACAAAATTTGGATTTATGCTTATAACAGTATAACCCTTGAACCTCAGATGGGCAATTACAGAAGCACTAAAGCTTTTTTCCTTACGTGAAGCTCCTGCAACAGCTATAACTTTGCAATTAATGAAGCGGTCAATGTTTTGTAATGAAATGAGTTGCATACGTTTTATTATTTAATCAATGAATTATTTATTTGACACAAACACTTGCTTATCTTTTTTACAAATTAACTGAACTACCCATTTTCCGGTTTGAGCTGATGGTGGGAGTCCTCCACCCGGAAATAGCCATTGACCGGCCATGTAAAAATTATGCAATCCGGGAAGTTGCATCTTCAACGATTTCATCATATTTTCCTTCGACGGCATAAAACCTTCATAAGCGCCATCTTTTACCCCGGTGTACTTTACATCTGTTAGGGGTGTTGCCACATCAATTACTTCGATAAAAGGCAAAATACCAGAATATATTTTCTCTAGACAGGCAGTTGCATCCACTTCTATCTTTTTCTTTTCAGCTTTATATTCATTCTCATCCATTTTCTCCCACAATTTCCAAGGGCTATCAAAACGAATAACAACAGTAGTTTTCCCTTTTGGAGCCATGGTGTTATCATAAGCGTAATTCATTACCGAATATCCGTTTTCCAACCTAGTTTTACCAATTGATATTCCTTTCGATAAATTAATAATAATTGGAGATTCGGAAGGAATCAATTTCTTTATCCCAAATGAGACTTGCACGATTGGCGTAAAAAGATCCCAGTTTCTATAAGCATAATCAATTTCCTTTGAGATATATTTTGCATCCAACATCTTGAAAATTGTAGAATATCCATCGGCTGCACTAATTACAAAATCTGCCTGAACAGAAGTTCCATCAGTGAAAGAAACACCCTTTGCAACATTATTTTCGACAATTATTTTCTCAACTTTCTTTTTATAGCTAAGTTTTCCTCCCAATTTATTAAATTTTTCCACCATGCGCTGTGCCAATGGAAATGAACCGCCTTTAATATATCCGGCATTTTTCTGATTAAAAAAACCCAGCATAAAAATAAATGCTAAAGAGGAAAAATTACGATTGCCATACAATGCAAATAGAACATATTTTAAACGATCGTTTTTGAAATTTAATTTATCGAAATATTCCTGACAAGTCAACCGTCCGAATTTTCTGATTAAATTAAATATTGGAAGCATTTGGGGCAGAATCTTAATATAATCGAAAGGTGAACGCAATTCGGGAGGCAATGCAAATGGTTCAAGCAATGCGCTTTTTCGCATATCGGTACACATCTTTTTTATAGAGCTAATATCTTCTGGCGCAATTTCAATAAGGTACTTTTCCCATCGGTCAATATTTGAATAGATGATAAATTCGCTTCCATTGTTATCTAATATTCGCGAATGAATCTCGTGGTCAATTATTTCGGTTTGGTTGTTAATAACATTTGTTTCTTTCCAAATTTGATGAAAAGCTCCTTTTGAAGTTCCTACCAACCAATGCAGACAATAGTCAAAACGATAACCCTTGCGATCCCAAGCGGTACATTGTCCGCCAGCCACTGCACTCATTTCAAATATTTCTGTATCAAAACCATTCATTGTAGCATAAATACCGGCAGACAATCCGGCAATACCACCTCCGATTATTACTACTTTTTTACTCATTGGAATTTAATTTGGTTTTTATAATCTGTTTAAAAAAAATACTAATTGAAATACCTGCCGATATCATAAATAGCCAATTGATTGATATAGAGGCTACTTCAAATCTGTAACTTCTATCAATACCATACTGAATTGAATATGCAACAAATGCTAAAACATTCAATATTAAAGGCAAAAATAATAACCAACGAATTACTTTTTCCAACCGATTATTGGTAAAGAAAACAGGAGCCATAAAAAATAGGGCTATGCTCATGGTTATATATCCCAATTCTTCTAAAGCTATAAATATTCCATGTCCATTGTATTGTGTGAGTAGAGCAATTCCCTCAGTCTCGCCTTTAATCATGCTTATGGGTATCACTGCAAATTGAATAAAATAATCGGCCAATAAAACCGTAGTGGAAATTATTGCAAAAGCGACACTTGTAAAACTAAATATTTTCTTCTCATAAGGCGCACTAAAATGAATTGATATAACAAATATCAGAAAAGTAAAAAGTTGAAAAATGGCCAAATACATCCAATAATAGTCTCTGGGATAATAATTCAGCAAATCGCGAAACGGATATTCCATGCAATTGGTTGTGCAATATGGACCCGACGGGGGTATAGCTGTCATTGCAAAACCAAATGTTATAATGGTAAGAATTGTCAAAGCAATCGAAGCATAAAATCCAAATTTTGCAGAAAGGGTGTTTGTAGTATCCATATATCGTATTTGTTATTTATTCTGTCAAAAGTAAAGATATCAAGTAAATAATCAACTTAACTTTTTCAATTCTAATATAAAATTCTCATAACGTTCCAACATTTCACCTTTAAAATTATCATCGTTCAAATGTGTTTTCATAAAAGCATCTGTGTCATCTTTTTTGTCATCGGGCAAAACCAGCCCAATCGGAAATGCCTGACATAAAACACATTTCTCCTTTAAAATACTTTCCACTTCTTTGAAAACCAAACCATGCCCGAATTTTTCATCTTTCTTTGCATACGTGCTACCGCAACAAGTAACAAAAACCAATTTGTTAATTTTGCTAACATATTTGTTTACAAAACTACGAAGTGGTGGAATGAATTTTCCCATCCAAATAGGGCCACATAAAATTACCCTGTCATAATCTTTTATGCTGTGCTTCAATGATTTTATACCCAAATGGATATTCATTAAAAACAGAAGAAAAACATTAAGCCTTGGCTTTATTTCTTCAATTTCGCAAGATAAACTTTTGGAAATTCTTTCGGCTAAGTATTTATTACTGCCCTTGTTTGAATAAAAAACTACAATTGTTTTCATTTATTTTTTTCTTTTTGGTGTAGAATAGTTCACTCTATACGTTTTATTTAAGTATCGTATTTCTTCAATCATTTTCAATCACTATGGGTAAATCTCTTCCCAAGTTAATACAATATTCAATATCTTTTAAAGTGAATTTTGTTTTAGTCCATCCGTGAATATCGTTTGTTGTTTTTAACCGTTCAAATAAATCAATTGAGTCATAAGACATAAAATCATTCACTGTATAAATTCCGGCATCATAAATTATTCTTGCAAATACAGGTCCTACGCCAGTAATCCGAACTAAATCACAAAGTCGGACAAGTTCGAGCAATTTATCCATTGGCAATTCAAATTTTTCAGCTATTTTCCTTCTGTCAGACCGTTTCGCAGCCATGTCAAACAATTGTTTAGAATCCCTAATTCCATTCGCTTCAAGTATATTGATTATGTCAGTTTCAACGAAAAGTAACTCAATCAATCTTATCGGAACAGAGATATAGCTATTGGCTTCTCGCCTAAGAATTGTCAAATATTCAACACTTAATCCTGTATCATTCGAGAATTTTTCAATTTTTGACTTTGTTTTTAGTGTATCGAGCAAATCGGAAAGTGTATCAATTTTTCTTGATTTAAGTAATTCGAAACGCTCTTCTAATGCTTCTTTTAGTACAACACGACCTGGCAAAATATCCTTTGTAGTAAGAATATTCTTGAATTTTTCTATCGAGAATTTTTCTACGTTAATAAAATAGTTATCGTTCATAATTCAATGCTGAGCTAAAAAAAATCAATAAAGTCAGTCCTTAGCAAATATTAGAATTAGTTACTTATGTATTATTCTTTAAATATTTGTCTATAATTTTTATCGTATAATTAGAGTCTGTCCATAAAGTGGCATATTTTGAGCAATTGCAATTGCAATCACATTTTTTTTGAAGTAGGATTTCTGTTCAAAATTTTTAAATTTACATATACGCACAAATTCATACATTAATTAAGTTTCTTGAGTTGTTTTTGTTCATGTAAGTACATAGTAATCCCTGTTGATTTATAGCCACTTATACCGAAAAAGAGTTTGTTTTACTCTAAAATTCGATTTGTTATTACCCGTAGATTGTAACCTAAAACGCTCCATGCTATCTTAGCGCAGAATTTTTCAAATCCGTGCCAGAGAACGCGTTGAATATCAAATCCGCGTTTTAAATTGGAGATCACGGCCTCGGTTGTACCTCTCCATATTTTTAATTGTCGCTCTATTTCAGGTGATTGTGCTATATTTTTAAGACTCTTTGTTATCTTGGTAAAAACAATGTTGATAAAACCTTTTTCTTTACAACCATCAATATTGGCTTTGCTGACAAAACCGCCATCGTTGGATGTATCAGCTGGTTGTACATTGTAATTTTCTATAATTCTATCAATACTTGGAAGCAAAAGATTGGAATCAGCTGGAACATCTTCAAATACTTTATGGTCGAGTATCAGATTGCTTTTCCCTCTGGTTATTAGCATTTTGTGTCCAAATTCAATTTTTCGCTGCCCTTTCACCAAAATGCTAGTGTGTGGTTCGAATATAGAGAATAGTTTATCTGCATTAGGCACTTTTTCGCTCAGGATTTGATGCTTTAATGACATGCTGAAAACTTTATCGAATGAAACAAGAAATTCTGACAATTTGATAATATGTTTGGTCGCAGGATAGCGATTAACAGTATCTTTTGATTCTGCAATCAGCATCGATAAGATGGTCATATAATCAAAAAACAACTGTTGCTGATCATCTTTTTTAGTGTTGTTTATCTTGTAATTCAGCTCTTTGGCTTTCTTTTGCATCTTATCTAACCGGTCTTGGTCTGACTTGTCCTTTTTTATCTTTTTGAGCAGACGATGCGCTGTTTTAATACAGTCGTAAATCAATGCATTGTTAGTTGGATAATGTACATCGGTTTGAATATTAGTAGTGTCCGAGCTTAAGGCTTTTCCGTCTTCAATACCCTCTGATATTGCTAACTTGTTGACATTCTTTATAATATGCATGATTGTTTCCTCTTTGATAGCAGAGATAAACTTCTGCATTACACTAAAGCTATAATAATGATCATCTTCCAATCGAAGAAAATGAAAACATACTTTAGAATCATACATGTCTTTTTCCAAATCACGATATGTTAACTTTTCAATACTCATATAAATTGCTGCTCGCAGGACTGTTTCCACGCTAGGAGAATCTTGGCGACCTTTGCCGTTATTTTTTACAAGCTTTAGAACATCTTTCCCGACTTCTGTGACCATTTCGGGGTGCTTTTCAATAAAAATGTCAAAAAGTGCTAACTCTGGACTGTAAGCCCAGATTGGGTCATCAAATCGCAGTTTTAATTCGTTGTGTAATTCCATAATTTCATCGTTTAATTATGGTGCTAAGTTACAACATATTAATGACATAACAAAATATATTGAACATTTTTTTTATTTATATACAGACTCTAATTAATATCACCTCTTGTTATATCTTTTCCCAAACTTATCCTGATTGTTTCTTCGGCCGCTTTATCAGTTAACCCAATAGCTTTCAACACATGCGAGGGTTTATTTAACTGCGTACTGCAAGCTGAACCTGAAGATACAGAAATACCATTATAATCTAACATCATCATTAATTCCCGACTATTTACGTTTGGCAAAGTCACACTAAATGTGTTTGATAAACAATTTTCTGACGGAGAATTTATTAGTATATCTGGTTTTATGCCTTGAAGTTGTTTAATAAATTGTTCTTTTAATAATTGTATTTTATCAGAATGCGATATGAGTTTATTAACCTCTTTACAGGCTCTACCAAAACCTGCGATATTATGAACCGACTCTGTTCCGGCACGCATACCTTCTTCCTGATGACCGCCATGAATAAAGGGTTCAAGTGGGCTGCTAATTTTTGCATACAATGCACCGATTCCTTTGGGTCCATACAGTTTATGAGCAGAAAATGTGGCATAATCAACACCTAGATCTTTTACATCCACAGGGATTTTACCAAATGCTTGAACACAATCTGATAGTACAAGTACATTTTGTGCCTTTGCAAGTGCAGAAATCTCTTTTATGTTTTGTATTGTACCAATTTCATTATTAGCATATATACAGCAAATTAAAAAGGTTTCATCATCAATCAAATCTTCCAATGCTTTTATTGAAACAAACCCAAATTTATCAACCGGACAATATTGAACAATTATTCCCTGAGTTTCCAAAAACGCAAGCGTGTTCATTATCGAAGGATGCTCGATTGGTGTTGAAATAATTTTTTTCTTTTTAGGGTAAAAGTGATAGCTCAGGGTTTTTAAAACTGCATTGTTCGATTCGGTTGCACAACCTGAAAAATAGACCTCGTGCGAATGAGCATGAATTGATTTGGCAACACGTTCACGCGCTTGTTCCACAATTTGAAAAGCCGTTTTTCCTTTTCTATAACCGGAAGAAGGATTACCCCAATGGTATTTCAACACCCGATTCATGGTCTTTCTGACAGTGCTGCTTACATAAGTCGTTGCATTATTGTCGAGATAAACGTTGCGTTTGAACAAATTTATCATTTTATTACTCGTTTACGATTTTGCCAATGCTTCGATTAATTCACTGCAACCCCCGTTTTTAATATATTCGGAGTGTTCGTCAATCGTATTGAAAGTTCGTTTGCAAATATTTTTGCACAACATCTCCGAATCGGTTTGCATATAAAACGCTCTCAACACTTTTTTTGCATCGGGGTTATCCATAAATTTTTGTGAAACTTCGGGATTTTTTTTACCCAATTCGAGCATTTTGTACCAAATTGCAGCTCCCAAGGCACCACAAGCATTGCCACTTAAACCAATTCCCGCAGCAAAACCGGCAACCATAACAGATTCTTCTTCGGTGCCACCCATTTTTTTGACAAGTTCAGTTGAACAACTAACACAAGGTTTATTGAAAATAAAGTTTTCCGAAAGTCCCTTTTTTGCCGCTTCGACAGCTTCGGGAGTCCATTTTACAATGAGGTTAAAACATGGACTATACACAAAGCCATGTGCAATGGTTTTTAACATGTAAATTGCAAAATCAAATTTGTTTTCCCATTCAACTCTGGCAATATCGCGACAATTTACAGTTTTGGTTCTATGCTGAAATGATTCAATCAATTGCTTTGAACCATTGATAGCTGCCGCAATTGCCAAATTTATGTCATCGTATCTATGAAAAGATTCTGTGCCAATGGCCAATGCGCCGCCCCATAGCATTCCGCATTGATGTCCTTTTTGAGCAATACCCCCGGCTAATAAATCGGAAGCTTTTTCTTCTTGAAGTTTGATATTGTCGAATTCATGATTCAGCAAATGGAACATAGTGTGAGAACAAGCACCACATTGCCAAAATACTTTTCTAGGATTTAATTTCACTTTAATGGGATTATTCATATTAAATATTTACAATTTAACAATATACTATTTACTATTTAACAAAAGAAAGAAATACTGGATATTAATGAGATTTTAATACGACATTGTAAAATTCCCATTACTTAGATTCTCTACTATAAACAATATTTTTGTTTTTTATTTGTTATAAAAAATAATAAACTGGTTGGGTAATCACCAATATTTAAATATTTTACTGAATATCAAATCGAAAACTTCTATAAGAATAAGTACGATAATTATTAGT
>JBMOHG010000129.1:0-8151 GCA_049317965.1 Paludibacter sp. | reverse complement strand
TTAACTTTAAATAAAAATGAAAATTCCAATAATTTTACTGATTTGCAACTAACGTTATTAGTAGTGTTGCTAATTTTATTTGTCAAATTCGAGAATAAAGATGAAAATACTTCAAAAGAATACTCATTGGATTATTATAGAAATTCAGGTTTTTATTTAAATTTCAATAATAAAACTAGAGAATGGGAATTGCCAAATAATAAATTTGATAACAATGATTTTATAACTTTTCATGACAATATTATTGAAATAATTTCAGTAATCGAGAATTCATTATTTGAAAATAAAATTACAAATGATAATCTAATTGAATTTTCGGCAATAATAAACGATGAAAAAATAATCACAACTCAATTAGAAGAGATTTATAATAAAATGAATTCTGAATCCACTTAATTTTCAACTAACTCTTCACAACTTAATTTTAAATGTCTTCACTCCAATTTTCACTATATAAATTCCATTTGTAAGTTTATTTAACGAAATCGAACTATTTAAAATGGTAGAATTGTAAACCTTCAATCCTGTTGTATTGAATATTTCAATGTTTTCATTTTGATTTATACCACTTATAAAAAGGGTTTTATCAAAAGCAAATAGAGTAATTTCTGAATTATCAATTGGGTTTAAATTACTCGTTATTGTAGAGTTGCGTGGTTCAGCTGTTACAACCTCAAAATCATTGCCTATATTTTTTGTATATTGAAATGCACCATTCATATACTTGCGTTTTGCTGATGTGGTGCTGGTTGTATTTGATGCCATTGCACTGCCCCAAATTGGAATAGCTGTTGTTCCAAAAGGAACATAGTCCATAAAGTTTATATTGTTTATAATCTCATCAATCGTTGGAGGAGTTGATAATGTGAATGTTGCATTACTTGTAAGCAAAAGGATTTTACCTGTAGAACCACTTAAATTTAATGTACATGTTCCATCAAATATTACATTCCATGCAGGTTGTGTGCCAGCACCTTCACCTCCTTTTAATGCAAAAAATTTCCCAGCTTTTATAATTGTATTTGCTGGAAACTCAAACTTCTGAGATGTAGATGATGAAGTAGCTGCAATATAATAAAGACACCAACCACTTATATTAATATCTGAATCAGTAGTATTGAGAAATTCAATAAAATCTGATTTGTATGTTGCTCCACTGTTGCCACCACCACCATAAACTTGTGTAATCATGACAGCTGGATAACTATTATTATTGTTCTTAGCCAATAAAACAGCTTCTTTTAAGCCACTCAAAGCATTAATTTTACCAATGCCCCAAGTATTTACATCTCCAACAAAAGCATCTTTAATGGCTGTTTTTTGCAGTATTGATTTAATTATTGTTGGTGAAAGTTTAGGGTTTGCTTGCAACCAAGTAGCAATAATACCCGCAACCATTGGAGATGCCATTGAAGTTCCTTGTTCAACACCATAATACCAGTTTTTTGTGCCATCTGTAACACCAGAGACTGTATTTTTCACACTCGATGAATAATTATCGGTATCGAAACTGTTTACCGAAGATACAATTACATTTCCTGGTGCAGTAATGTCCGGTTTCATTCTTCCATCAGAAGTAGGCCCTTTGCTTGAGAACGGAGCAATTTCACCTAATAATGTATTGTAACTTGCATCATGTGTCTGATTATTAAAATCTATCCAATTATTTTTAGAGGTATATGCACCAACAGAAATTATATTTTTCCCAGTACCACCAATTTCACCAACTGTTGAATTTGTTGTTCCATCAATCCAATAAGAATTATTGATTAGGTTCGTAAAGTTATAACTGCCATTATGACCATTAGCCCACATTTTAGTTTGAGTATTATATGCAATCACATAAATAACAGCCCAACGATAACTATCGGATTGCGATGTATTATTAATCATAACCGATATATGAGGTTTATTATTCAATGGATTTACTTCGCTCTCAAATTCCAATATACAGGCTTTTGGGGATGTTGAATTTTTGTCATAAATTGTATCGAACAAATGAATATTAGATTTAGTAGAAATACTTTGAGAAAAATCTTCCCAAGTATTTGTATTAGTATTTAGAATATTCACACCAACTTTAAAGTCTTTCCCAACTTCGCCCCACAAATCAACTACACCTAATCCTTTTGGATTTCCAGCAAAACTAATACCTGAACACATTACTGTATCAGTTTGTGTAAAATTTTTAGAAATATATATTTTAGAATTTCCTTCATTACCAGCCGCACCAACTAATATTTTACCTTCACCAATAATAGCATCACAAGCTTGGTCAAAGGCAGAAGTTCCATCATGAGGTCCGAAATGCATTCCTAAACTCATATTAATTACACAAGGTTTTCCAACTGATTGTGCAAAATTATAAATATAATTTATGCCATCGATAATATTCGGATCTATATTTGAATAACTAACAAGCACAATATCACTTTCAGGAGCACCACCCATATAAGGTGTTCCTACTCCACTTCCAGCAGCAATACCGGTTACATGTGTTCCATGTGATTGGTTATTTTTATCGTACTTGGCTGCTAATATCTCACTTTGAATTTTCATTTCACGTCCATAAGCATAACCAGTTGGTGGTATTCCTGTAGTGGCTTTTTGCTCCCAAACACGTTTTACTCTATAATAATTTCCAGTTAAATCATAAAAGTTAGGATGCGTATAATCAAATCCACCATCAATTATTCCAACTACAACACCTTTGCCTTTAAAGGGTTGTGCTAATCCATTTCCAAGATGTACATCGTCAAGAAAAGTAGCAGTTCGTGCCTTATCCATCAACAAGTTTGCTTTTTCACCTATTTGAATATACTTTACTGTAGGAGCATTAGAAACATCGTTAATTCTGTCAATCGGAATATGACCTGTAATAATATTTCCAGCCTTAGTGCCTTCAATAAATCCATAAGGTATCAAGTCAGAAGATTGATATTCATTGGTTACCATTAAGAATGCACCTACACAAAGTACATTGCTAATTTTACGTAAACCAAATTTGTTTATTAATGCTGTGTCATTTGAAATAAGTAAGGTAGCACTTACACTTTTCTGCTTCATTTGCCGTCTTTTATTTTCAATATCCATTATCAAAAATGAAGTTGACGGTGATAACTTAGTATTTATCATACTCGAAGTAGCTTTAGCAGGTGCTCCACTTTTAAATTGAAGTGGTTGTAGATTTTGTGCTGATAATACTCCAAATATAATACAGTGAAGTAATACAAAGATTTTTGTTTTCATAAAAAATAGTTTGTTGCTAGATTTCATTTTTGAATATTATTTTCCCCCACTGCATCTCATCACCAGCCGTGGGGGAAAATTTTCATTCTCTTATTTCGCTTTCACCTTCACCCCAATGGCTTCCAGTGCCTGATTGTCGGCAAGGAGTACTTTGGCATATTGGATGTATTCGGAGTAGAGCGGGTAGAGCGCATCGAAGGCTTTGTCGCGCGTATCGGTGGCGGATTGGGCTTCGGCGGTTTCTTTTCGTTGACTTTCTTTCAAAATTTGTAGGTCGGCAAGTGCTTGTTTTTGCGTTGCAAGTACGGTTGAAGTTATACCAATGCCAGCAACTATCGTCAGTAATGCGGGTGTTGATTCCAGTTGCGCATAAAAGTTACTTACTTGCTGTGCCCATCCGGGGTATGCTCTCAGTTTTTCTTCACCAATACGAAGTGCGGTCATTGCATTTACATTTCCTTTGAAAAGTATTTTTGCCAACGCACGGTGTTTTGTGAAAATAGCATCAATTTTTGCACGTTCGATATCGAACTTTTCAGTTTCTGCCAATTGTTCGGCATACTCTTTTGTTTGCAACTGTTGCAATCCTTCTAATTCGGTTAGCTGATTCCGCAATCCGGCAATTTTTTCGGCACTATAACCCACTACTTCCATCGCAGGAAAAATAGTAGGCAAAGTAGCATTACCAAATGTAAGTTTCATTTTACTTATCCACTCATTGGTGGACACATAGTTACTCGGTTGAGGTTTTGTAGCCTCGGTTGTAGGAATTTCTGTTGTTGTCATAAAGATAAATCGTTAGTTAAATTAATATATTTGTAATGATGAGATTTTTATGTGTAGTTTGGGTTAATATTCCTATAAACAGGGTTCAGAAATGGATCATCAGACCCGCTTAACCATTTCTAACTCCCCCTCATTGAATTGTAAGGGCTGCTTATCCATTTCTAACGCCCCCTCATTGAATTGTAAGGGCAGCTTATCCATTTATAACATCCACTTTTCCAATTCTAACGTCCGCTTATCCATTTATAATGTCTGCTTATTCATTTCAAACGTCCGCTTATTCATTTCTTTTTTTCTTAAAATCGTATATTGGATGGTGTTTAATGAAATCCCTTTTGTAATTATTTCTCGCCTTCCACAATCCTCACTTCGTCTTCGGTCAATTCATACAGCGTATACACCATGCGGTCTATTTCACGGTCGGTATCATCAATTTGTTTTTTCAGTTGTGTTGCTTTTACTTGTTCTGCAAGGAAGTATTCTTCCCATTCTGCTTCCTGAGCCAGTGTGAGTTTTATTTTTTTCTTTCCTAGTTCAGCAATAAACTCTTTATAACTGAGCATATACCAGTTTTGCATTTTACCAGGCAAGTCTTCTAAGTCAAACTTGCGCTGCAACATGCGCTGGAATTTCTGGGATACTTCATTCAATGCCTTATGTAATAATAGCATTTCATTGGCTTTTACAGCTAATTCATCAGTAGTAGTTGCAATTGGTATCTTACCAAAATATTTCCAAATTAATTGTACCCCATTTTGTATTTGCGTGCAATATTTAGTGATAAGCCACCAACCAAGTTTCGAGTTCAGAATTGCAAGTAATCCTTTATCATCTGTGGGAATTATCCACATTGAATCGTTACAATAAAGCCCTTGTTCATCATAGATAAAACAGGATTTTACCTGAAACTTTTGATACATTATTTTGGGTTTAGCAAATTCATTATAATAATCACATGCCCTAATTTCCCACCAATAATCTCCTTTGTCGGTTCTGTTTTTTCCTCTTTGTTCAAATGGTTTAAGCCATTTAGTTATTGACGGATAAGTTGTTTCAAACCATGTCCATGCATCGGTTTCATCAAGCGAACTCCCAATTCTGTTTTTTGTAAATCCTTTTTCTGCAAGAATTAAAAAGTTAGTTGTTTGTGGCAAAGTATATGTTTTTACATCCCTGCCTTGTAAAAAGGGTTTTATTAACTCTGATGCATTGATATTTTCTGATATTAATCTTTGCTTGTTTTCCTCATTAATCAAAAAAGCCTCAGTTAATCCAGTTTTCATACCATAGAATGCTTCACCACCAACAAACTCTGATAATGATTTGAACTTAAGTTTAAGATGTTCTAGTAATTTCTTTTCATTGCCGGAAGAAATCACCCAAGTGTCACCGGAAAACTGATTAGTTCTAAAAGTTTCAGCAGATAAAGCTACATTAGAATTAAAATCATCATTTTTAGCTTCTGTCAATACAGACACGATGAACTCTTCTTTTGGTTTCGATTTGCGGGAAACAAAAATACATGGATAAGTAGTAACTCCTTCGAAGATTTGTATATCACCAAAATCGATTAATTGATTGAGCTCATAACTTAGCAAATACTCCCGCAACGATTTGCCATACCCGGCTTGAAGCCATTTATTCGGCATAATAAATGAAATTAATCCATTCTGTTTTAGAAGCTCAAAACCCTTTTCTACAAACAAACAATATAAATCACCACGTTTTTCGAATGTTTTGTAATTCATATTCGACATAGATTCCGATAAATCTTTCATTGTTTCAAGACGTACATACGGCGGATTCCCTATCACCACATCAAAACCCTTTTTAAGCTTTTCATAATTTGCTGATGGCTCAGAAACGGCTTCTAATTTTTCAATATATTCAGCTAATTGCTTGGTTATTATGAGTGCTTCTGTTGATAAGGCAATTCCTTGTTCTGCTTTTTGTTGAGCTTCAACCGATTTTTCTTTAATTAGTTTCAAATAATCAGGTGTTTCATCTTTTTCGACTATGACTATATCATCTAATGTTAGTTCACGTCCAAATACTTGCGGAAATTCCTTGTGCCAGTCGAAAGCTTTGTCTCCTGCCACAGCAGGGTCATCAATCAGCGAATTACCACATTTGATGTTATTATTCAGTGAGCTGAGTTTGCGGTGAGGTTTGGCGGTACGTAACCAAAGCGAAAGTTTGGCTATTTCCACACTTTCTTCGTTTATGTCCACACCAAAGAGGTTGTTTTCCAAAATCGTATTTTCTATATTGGCCAACTGCATAGAATAATGCCCTTTCAAGCCTGCAATTTTTTCCTGTTGGCTATCAATCCATTTATGTTCGGCTATTAAAAAATCGAGTGCACTGTTCAGAAAAGCCCCACTACCACATGCAGGGTCAACAATGGTAATTTGCAACAGCCAATCACGGTAAATGTCAAACACTTTCAGTGCTTGTTTTCTTTTGTCGGCACGTTTGTACTCAAACAGCGCTTCGCATATCCCCAGTTCTTGTTTCTTTTCCTCGCACAATCGTCCAATGGTATTTTCTACAATGTATTGAGTGATATAACGCGGAGTATAAATCACACCATCCTGTTTGCGTTTCGAAATTGTTTTTACACCCTTGTTTATTTCGGTTATTACCTCATCAATTTCGCTCAGACTGTTTTCGAAAATATGACCTAGTATGTTTACATCCACATCCGTATCGTAATCATAAGCGGCTAACTTCAGCACATTTTCAGCCAGAATGTCATCGTTTACTTTAATTTGATTCAGCAGATCATCGTTGGCAAACAAACCGCCATTGTAAGCATAAATCTCAATGTTGGTATCCTTGTAGCCCTCATCCAGCAGTTTGAAATATTTCACATACCTACTGTAAAGCGACTGATAATCGTTCATCGGGTCGGCATTGAATTTTTTCCATTTTTCTACCGTTCCTTGTATCGAATTGGCGGGAAGCAAATTTTTATCTTCGGCAAAAAACAGGAAAAGAAAGCGATCCAACAATTTTTGGGTTTTCTTAAACAGCAACAATTTATCGTGTTCCGTATTTAGCAATACGATATTATCGAATAGCAAGCGTTTAAATACTGAATAATCCTTGTAAAGTTTTTTTGTAATTACATCTTCGCTACTAATTGATTGGTTCTTAATTTCCTGTGGCAAGTTTTTAGCAATACTTTCGTACGAAAGGCACAGCCACAAGCGGCGAAAATCTTCAAAAGTGAGGTTAAATAAATCGAACTCAATGAAATCGACTGCATTGTCGATATAGAATCGCAACCGTTCAAAATTGGAAGTAACTATGTAATGGCAGTTTTTATGATTGTTTTTGTAGCCAAACGCTTGCACTTCCACCTTTTTCAAATCCTGTGTTTTGTGGTCTTTGAGCTCTATTACCGCTACTATTTTGTTATTGATGCTAATGGCTGCATCCGCACTTTTACTATCAGTTTCGTTTTTCTTTTCGCGTAATAGGTTGAAATTTGGCTGTGGTTGTGCTATATAACCTAAAACATCTACAAATAAAGCTCTTATAAATTCACCCTGATATTGTTCTTCCTTCACTTCTAAAATATTCGCTTGAATAACAGGGTCTCCAAAATAGGTCAGGAATTTATTATAAATTGGGTTCAAGTCAGTAGTGATACCTACTAAAAACTGACGTTCAACTTGTGTTTGAAAAAGTGACATAGTATACAGTTTAAATTATACGAAAGTTGAATCTGTTCTGATTATGTAAACTGAATCAGTTTATAATCAGTATATCCGGGTATTTTATGATACAATAATACAGTATCATCGTTAAAAAAATACAGACGACAAAGCTACACATTTCATTTTGAATTACAACTCTTTTTGTTAAAGTATTTTTATACAAAATAGAAAAATATATTTTTTCGTTATTGATATATTTCTTAATGTCATTATTAATTCATACCTCAAAAATATACCAAAAGTTGAATTAAAAAAAACTGAAACACCCCGATAAGCATTAAAGCATAACGGGGTGTAAAATTTTTGTTTGGAAAAGTCGATTTAGTCCTTGTTTACTTTTTCATATTTGGCAATTCAAGCCCATATCCTTTTTTCTTGTCTTCAGCTTTTA
>JBMOHG010000128.1:0-8292 GCA_049317965.1 Paludibacter sp. | reverse complement strand
CCTGTTAAGAATTTTGATGGTGAATATATTTGGCCTCCCCTATCCGACAATAAAAAACCTCCGGATGGAGTTCCAACCAATATTCCTGTTTTATTATTTTCAATAATACTTAAAATATAATTATCAATGCCAGGCGATGAAGAGTTAAAAAAAATGCCTTCTACTTTAAATGAATTTTCTTTCAATCGTGTCCGATACAAACCGTTGGTAGTTCCTATCCAGAAATTGTTTTTACTGTCTTCGAAAAAGGAGGTTACTATGGCGTATTTTAATGGTTCAAAATCGAAATGCTCGAATTCTTCATTTTGAAAATTAAACCGGTCAATTTTTCCACTTTCAGTAATAACCCAAAAGTTTTTTTTTGAGTCAATATAAAGATTTAAAACTCGATTTCCATGAATAGATTTCGGGTTAGTTGGATCATGACGGAATTGTACAAAATCGTTTCCATCGTAGCGGTTCAATCCATCGTATGTGCTAATCCAAATCAAGCCATAGTCATCTTGAATTATCATTGATGCATCAAACTGCGATAAACCCTCGTTAACTGAAAAGGTTTTAACTTTAAAATTCTGATCGTAGTTTATCGCAGAACTATAGAATGATACAAAAATGGCGATGATAAAAAAGCATTTTTTCATAATCTTTTTATTTTAAGATAGAATTAAATGCAAATATATAGGTTTTAAAGCATATCGAAAATCTTTAACGTAACAATTTAATATCGAGTTGTAACATAAAATGTTTATTCGCACACTTCTGAGATTTAAGTATTTTACAGCAATCGAACATTAATATCTTTCAAAGAAGCATACTTTTGAAGTAAATTTTTGAAATATTTTACTGTTGTATTAAAACCCACTTCTCCACTATATCCATTGATAATCAGCAGTAAATTCGATGAGTTTGACGAAATTTAGCTCGTTCGTTATCGCTTGTAGATGTTCCTACTCCACACTTCTCGTCGCTATATAGTGGTAATCCTTCCACATTTAAAATCCTCCGTCCAATGGCTTCTTGCTCATATTGGTATTAACTAGTGCCATAAGTGATACTATTGCCAATACAAGCCACGCGAATTTGAACAAAAATTAAAAAACTCAAGCATAAAATACTACCTAAAATAAGTGATGATTTTTTCAATATATTCTTCAAAAAGGGTTACAAAAAATTACTTACTCTCATCCTATTTCAAATTTGGAATAAGAATAAATGCATCTGCAATTACCACTCCAGGTTTGACGGCAATTACTTCAATAAATGGTTTTGCTTTTGCATCCATTTTATATTCACCCACTTTTACCCAATGGTGACGGTGCTTTTCCTGATTTACAATTACGTTATTGGTATTCTTCCCATCAAACACCTTGACAGTAACAGATGCAGCCCAATGTGGTGCATCAACTGGTTTTTCGGGACAATAAAAATAAATGCTATAAACACCTGGTTGATTTATAGTTGGTGAGAACTTGACGCTTTTTACAGCAGTTGAATCAGCATCAACCAGCAGATAATCCATTTTGTACGGTGCTTCCTTCATTTTAGTTGTTACCCAATTTCCAGTAACTTTTATATTTTTTATATCCGAATTATCAATCAATATTTCAGGATTTGTTCCGTTTAAAAGTGGATTGATCAATAAGGTTTTTTGTAATTGCTTTATATTAATATTTTGAATAGCTACATTGGCATCAATAGCCATACAAGCAGCCACAGCAGCCGATTGTGCTAACACCATAAACACCGGTTCCATGCGGATAGAGCCAAAAGCAATATGCGTTGCCGAGAGTGCAACAGGCACCAACAGGTTGGTACATTCTTTTCGTTGCGGAGTGATGGAACGATATGAAATAGGATACGGAGGAAATCCACCCACTTGTACATCGCCTTCATTTTTAACCATGCCATTTACCACAATGCGTTGACAGTTATGCGAATCCATGGTGTATGCGGCCAGGCCTATGCCATCGGTCACCGTAGTTTTTCCCGTGCAATTATTCTCAGTCATCACGTATTCGCCAATCATTCGCCTTCCTTCACGCACATAAATTTGATGCGGAAAACCGCCGTTATCAGTAAATTCATCTTTGGCATAACCCCAACTTTTCATTTCAGTCCGAAGTTCTTCCGGCACCGACGAATCATTTCCGAGAAAGAACAACAGGCCTTTGATATAATTTTCGTGCGCTTTAGCAATCAATTTTCGTGTTGCAAAATCAGCTTCTACATAATTCCAATTTTCGCCAATAAAATCAGTTGAGAATGGACCCATATTGTTGATATCCGTTTTGCCATTGGGCATTTCGTTTATCAACAAATACGATTTCAGAATGTGTTTCCAACCCAATCCAATACGCTGAGCAATAACCCGTTTTAGCAATTCATATTTTGAAGGGTCGTAATCTACAGGAGCAGCAACTGGTATAAAATTGTTCTTGTTTTTCGTTAAACAAAAGCGAAAATTATAAGCCTGAAGTTTTTTATCGCCGGTACCTGCTGGTTGCAAAATTTCGTTTTGTATGCCATAGCAATAGCCGCTATTCGGGTCTTTGGGATTGATATAAGGTGAAATTCCATCAGGAAACTGATGCTTTTCGCGCAATTGCACACCATTAAGCGTTTCGCCGTAAAGGCTATTATCTTCGCGCCCCAACATATACGACACGCCGGCTTTGTCCAACAAATCGCCTTCGTATGTGGCATCGATAAACATCTTGGCTTTTACACGAATGATTTCAGATGATTTATTGGATGTATTACTAAATTCTACTTCTTCAATTTTACCATTACGCTTGAATACCGAAGTCAATTCGTAGTTTTTAATTACTTCAACCTGAGTATTTTTCAAATAATTAGTAAAAATACTGAGCGCTACATGTGGTTCAAATTTCCACATTTCAAACTCACCGTAATGCTTACCTAGTTGGCGATAAAAATCGCGCGAAATACCTGTTACAGCAAATTTGTTACCTATATCGGTTTCGCCCAAACCACTCGTGGACAAGCCACCCAAATAGTTAGAAGGTTCAATTATCAATGACTTTTTGCCTAATCTATCAGCCGAAACAGCCGAAATTATTCCTGCAGAAGTTCCACCGTAAATACAAATATCGGTTTCAATGGTTTTGGCATTGAGTTGTAATATGCAAAATAGCAAGCATGTAAGAGCAGTTTTTCTCATCTTCAAATTATTTATAAATAGGCATATTTCCGGTAAAATCAACTGTGAATGACGAAACATTGTCACTCACTTTCATCACGCCATTTTTAACCGTTAAATAAAGACTTTGATAAACAGCAGCATTGGTATAATTTTCAAAATCAATGTATTTTCCATTCAGTTTAGTGCGTGGGCGAAGCTTAGCGGCTTCGTACTGCATTTCCAATTTTTCGTTGTATGCCGATTGATAATTCACCGTTTTTGTTTTCGCCGAGAAATTCAATTTCGTGGATTTTTGTAAAAAAGTATCCCAAGCTGCTATGGTTGAAAAGCGGCTTTTCTCGGCAGTTTCTACCACATAACCGGATACATCGCCCACAAAACTGATTAAATTATAATCGATGAAAAACTTCTTTGCTTCTTCGTTTTTCAGTTCACAGACAGTTGATTTGGATGGAGAAATTTCAAAACCAGCAATTCTGTTCAAAGGAATTACAGCTATCCACATTTTGGGTGTTTCGAAATAGTATTTTCCATTCAGCCATATCGGCATTAAATCAGTGGGGTAAATAAACCAAGTGGAAGCACTATTTTTACTATCAGACCAAAATTGCCCAATAGAAATTGCACTATTCATATTTGGAAAATTCACTTTGTGTAATGGTTTACTGCCATATTTTTGTCGGGCGTACAATTCATAGTTATGGGGTTGCTCGCTGAATGCTAAATGCCAATAGTTAGCACGTACAATTCCTGATGGTGTTGGAGGTGATGCTGTGTCAATTTTTGCATTTAATTCTGTGGCTGCCGTCATTATAATCATTGTTCCTTTTGAATGCAGCGTTTGCGTATAAGGGCTATGACCCGAAGTGGAGCCACGCAACGGCTGCCCACCGCTGAAACATAAAGGATGTTCAGCCCCTTTTGCCACCATCGACCATATCATTTGTTGGTTCGGATTATCGACAATGCTGTTTTGCACATTTCCCAATGCATAATTTTGCGAACAGTAAAAACTTTCGGCAAATGCCAATGATTTGTCCATATTATAGAATGGTCGGCTCATTTTTGACTCAAAAGGTAAAGATATTTTCTTTTGAATAATATTGAGTATGATTTTATTAGGACGATATTTTGTTGTAGCAACATGAATAGGAATTTCAGCATTTTTAAAATCCCAACTACCTACATCGGCAAAAGCCCACAACATTGTTTCCATCTCGCTCGGTTTTCCATTGCTTAAATAACCACGTTTTTGTGCTCCGGCTATCATGCCATCCACCGTTTTAAGTCCGTAGGTTGCAAAATAATAATCCAGCGCAAACTTTGCCAAGAGGCGTGTTTCGGCATCGGGCGAAAAATCATATAAATTTAGAAAACCTTCAATGCTATGCGGATAATAAATTTCAGAATCATACTCACCATTGCCCGAAACTAATAGTTTTTTCAAAAAAACGCGCAACATTTCTTTAGTTAACGCTGCTGCTTTGGGTGCAACTATACCCGAAATTTTGACTGTATAAGGAAATAATTGAGCGTACAAAAGTCCGCTCGTTCGCCACATAATTTTATGATTCTCGGTACCCCCATCAATGGCATTTCCGCCTAATAAATAACCCGATTGTCCTATTAAATTATGAGGAAATGAAAGTGTCAACCACTTTTTTCCATCATCAGAAACACGAGTCTCTTCGTTATAATTAGCAACTGCATGTTGAAGTTTCAATTTCCACGTATCGCCCATTGAATCAGCCAAAAGCGCGTAAAAACGCACCCAATTTTTGGCAGCAAAATGATATTGTTGGCTTAGATTTCCCGGAATCGACAAGAAAGATTTTACTTCTTTTACTTTGCTTTTCAATAACATAGAGGCAGTTGCAGGAGGTAAATCATATTTCAAGGGATCACCACCAAAAGCCGTAATTTCACCTTGTTCGTTCCGTTGTTTTGCTGCAAAATAATCGGTGGCTGGCTGCTTATATTTTTTTCCAGTATAAGGCGATATAATTTCTTCGCCTTCAATGGCAAACTTATACACTGGCAATCCTGTATCGGGGCATCTCGAGAACGATAAACTAATTTTACCAAAACCTCTGTCAGCCAATATTGTCAATGCATTTTTAGTACGAAGTTGAAAACCAGCTTCTTCAGGATAGCTTGCGACATCGTAAGGTTTTTGTGCAAAAACGGATAATACCAGTAGTTGCAAAAGAATTAATAGAATCGTTAGTTGTCTGTTTTTCATTTTATTAATTCCAAATCAAATTTAGAAACGTCAGCTGAACTTCCTCCTACATAAATTTCAAAATCACCTGGTTCTAAAAGCGTATTTCCGTCCATATCGTAAAAGCTGAAATCGTTGGCTGTGAGTGCAAATTTTACTTGCATTTCTTCACCTTTTCTCAAGTTAATTTTTTCAAATGCTTTCAATTCTTTCACCGGTCGGATAAAGGAAGCAGCAAGGTCGCGAATATATAATTGTACCACTTCTTCACCATCGTATTTTCCAGTGTTTTTGACAGTAATATTTACAGTTACAATATCTGATTTCGAAAAAGTGGTTTTATCTATTATCAAATTAGAATAGCTAAAAGTAGTATAACTCAATCCGTAACCAAATGGGAAAAGTGCTTCGTTAGGGATGTCGCGGTAACGTGCAAGCCAATTTCCTGAACCGTCTGATGAGGAAGGTCGTCCAGTATTGAAATAATTGTAATAAACAGGAATTTGACCCTCATCATAGGGGAAACTCATCACTGTTTTTGCCGAAGGATTATATGCGCCAGATATCACGTCAGCCAACGCATTGCCAGTCTCTGTTCCGGGAATCCAACATTGCAAAATGGCATCAGTTAATCCAGTAATTTGTGTCAAAACTAATGGTCGCCCACTGCTTACAAGAGCCACAATGGGTTTGCCGGTTTTGCGAAGTTCAGCTAGTAAGCGTTGTTGTCCAAGGGGGATTTTAATATTAGCAAGCGAGCGGTCTTCACCAGCTTTTTGTCCGGAAAGTCCTATGTTAATGAGCAGCACATCGGCTGTTTTTGCAACTTCAAGAGCTGCATTTATAAGCGAATCGGTGGTTGTTGCATCGGAATTGTATCCATCAGAATATTTCAAATTTGGAAATTTTGCTGATAATCCTTCAAACATCGAAACAGCTTGATTATAATCGCCTTTTGCTGTCCAAAAATCGAACATATCAGCTTTACTTTTAGCATAATAGCCGATTAAAGCTACTTTTGTATTGGTTTTCAATGGCAACAATTCTTTTTCGTTTTTTAGCAATACCATGCTGCTGCAAGCTGCTTTGCGAGCAATTGCTCTATTCGATGCTGACAATGATTCACTCTTTTCTCTACTTTCATCGGAATAACGATAGGGATTATCGAACAAGCCTAATTTGAATTTATAATACAAAATGCGACTAACAGCATCATCAACAATATCCATTGATATTTGTCCTTCTTTAATCAATTCAGGTAGAAATTTCACCGTTAAAGAACTGTTCATTTCCATCATTCCACCACAGTTCATGGCTTTTGCCAATGCATCTTTTTTGTCAGCGGCATATCCGTGATTAATCATTTCAGTATATGTATCCCAGTCGCTTATTGCAAAACCTTTGAATTTGAATTTATTTTTCAATACATTGTGATTCAGATATTTGTTAGCAGTTGAAGGCACTCCTTCGAAAACATTGAACGAATTCATAATGGTAGCTGCACCTGCATCGATGGCGGCTTTATATGGCGGAAGATATTTGTTCCAAAGCGCAAAGCGCGAAACGTCCACATGCGCATATTCTTTACCTGCCTCGACTGCACCATAAGCTGCAAAATGTTTTACACAAGCCATGAGGTGTTTGCCATCAGTCAAATCACCCTGAAATCCTTTTACACGAGCTACAGCAATCAATCCACCAAGATAAGAGTCTTCACCTGCACCCTCCATCACTCGTCCCCAGCGAGGATCGGTACTAATGTCACACATAGGTGCAAATGTCCAGTGAATTCCTGCAGCAGTAGCCTCGGCGGCTGCCACAGATGCATTTTGTTCAATAGCTTTCAAATCCCAACTACAAGCCTCGGCCAATGGGATTGGAAAAATGGTTTTATACCCATGAATAACATCTTTTGCAAACAAAAGTGGAATTCCTAAACGTGTATCTTCGATAGCTATACGTTGATAATTTTTAGTATCTGACACGCCATCAATATTCAGAAAAGAACCAACTTTTCCTTCTTTTATCAGCTGTATAGTTTCCGTTTTTTTTCTCTCAATAGCTAAAGGACCTGTTATTACTCCTCCATTTAATTGATTTAATTGCCCAGCTTTTTCATCTAACGTCATTCGTTTTAATAAATCTGAAATGCGTATTTCAACCGGAGTTTTTGAATCTTTATATAGCATATTTTGATTTTCAGAACATATCAACTCCAAAGGAAATAATGCAATGCAGGCAATTAAACAAATCGTTTTTAATTGATAATTCATATTTTTCTGTTTTTTATTTCCAAACTGTTACACTACCAGAAGCAATTGTTTTTTCTCCCATAACAACTTGTTTTTCTGGTGCTATCTTTAATTCATATTTTTCCGACGAATAGTTTACTGCGACCCAATAGCCATCGCGCCATTCCACAAAAACATAATCGGGCAAATCGAGTATTTGGGCGCCAGATTCGTTGTAGAGCTTTCGCAAAACGGCTTCTTCCAATGCTTTATCTTTCGATTCCACTCCCACATATACCACTGAACCTTTTCCTAAATTACGTTTTATAACACAGGGTTTTCCTGCATAATACTGGTCGGCGTAAGTTGCCCATGTTTCTGTATTTTTATCGGGCGAAAGGAAATCGCCCCATACATTCCATTGAAATTTATCTGTTCCAAAATTTAGGTTTCCTGTTTCGCTTGGTGGTAATTGGTCGAAGCCTTCAATTTTAGCTCCTATTAAATTCCAAATCGGCTGTTGAAGAAGGGTTTCCCACAAATGACTGTTATTGTCTTTCATTCCGCTGCGTACCGAAAGTACCAAATGACCGCCATCACTTACATATTTTGTCCATTTGCGAATCACGGTTTCGTCTACCATCTCATAAGCAGGTGCCACTATAAACGGATATTTT
>JBMOHG010000127.1:0-8298 GCA_049317965.1 Paludibacter sp. | reverse complement strand
TATTGTATATTATATTGAGCGTAAGAATCAAGAGCCAAGAAACAAGACGGAATACCCGGTAGATTAATACGTTGCAAATTATTATGTCAGATTATTTAATTCGATATGCAAAAATTATAAAATATCGAAAATCAATTAGTCACTTTTTTAATCCACTTCAGTGGTTATGGATACTCCTTTTTCTTTTCGAAGTGGAAAATTCAATTCAATTATCGAATTTGTAGGACAAACGTCTACACATTTACGGCACAATGTACATTTATCATCGTGAATAAATGCCAAATTATTTGACATTGTAATTGCCTCATGCGGACAGACTTGTAAACATTTTGAGCATCCTATACAGCCTACCTTACAGGCTTTTTTAGTCAATGGACCTTTATCCTGACTTTTGCAACTAACATAGATTCGTTGGGAATTTGGACCTTTTTTCCGCAACTCAATCAATAATTTGGGACACGCTTTTACACATGCACCACACGAAGTACATTTTTCTTCATCCACTTCGGGAATTAAAGTGATCGGATTTACATGAATTGCATCGAATATACAGGATATTTCACAATCACCAAGTCCCAAACAGCCCCAAGAGCAACCTGTTTCGCCACTGTACAGATTATGAGCAATAAAACAGTGCTTAACACCATCATATTGATTTTTGCGGATGCGATTATCGCATGTTCCTGCGCAACGAACCACGGCAATCGTTGGAATTGCTACAACCGGGGTTTTTCCAAGTACTTCTGCCACTTTTTCCATGGTTGAATTTCCACCAACCGGACACAATAAGCCTTCAAGAGTTTCGGCTTTTACACACGCATTGGCAAAGCCACGACAACCTGGAAAGCCACATCCACCACAATTGGCAGCTGGTAAAACAGCTTCAACTTCATCTATTCGGGTATCTTCGAACACATGGAATTTTTTAGATACAAAATACAAAATAACTGCCGAAACCGAACCAACAGTTACCAGGGTTAGTAACGAAATTAGAATTAAATTCATTGTAGAAATTTTAATAGTGCTATTGAAAACACTTAGAAATAATCAATGTATTGAGATTAAATTGCAATAATTTTAAATACCAAACAAATAATACTTAATCCGAAATTCCTTTTTTGATATAAAACTGAAGTTTAGATTTCAATTTCTTATTAAATAAAGAGAGTATCAGATAGTATGGAACAAGCATTGAGAGTGATAATGCTCCCAAAAGTGCTTCATTTGTAGTATAATATTGCAAAATAAATAATGTGAGCAGGATAAGTAGGAAAGGAATTACAAATGCCAATAAAACTGCTAGAAGTCCCATTGAACTTTGACCATAAAGTAGCACCATATCACCAACCTTAAATGAACTATCAAAGCTTTCAATGTCAATCATCTTTTCATCCATATCAGCAGCAGTACAAGCGCTTTTAGCATGGCAGCCGCTACAAGCTGACTGTTGAATAATTGATACACGAATATGATTTCCTGCAATTTGATTTATTACTCCGGTATGTTCAATTATTTGGCTCATTTGTAATCTGGACATGGCAATTTGGGTGCAAATGTACAGTTTTTATATGGTAAATTCAAACAAAAAAAGAATGAGAAATATGTTTTATAACAACTATTTGATCCAAAAAGACTTTAAAATATATCAAAATTACAAACTCACAATAAATTTGGTGTGCCAATAGTTTAATTTTACAGTTGTCAATATGATTCTGATTTTTTTGAGTTGAGTTTTAGAAGCTCTGCCGGTTTCTGTTTTAGAAGCGGAATGTTTTTATAATTCCATGTTTCTTCAAATTCCCAGTTGGCTTTAAG
The DNA here is from genome assembly GCA_049317965.1 of Paludibacter sp. Lineage (GTDB taxonomy): Bacteria > Bacteroidota > Bacteroidia > Bacteroidales > Paludibacteraceae > Paludibacter. The sequence goes on along the minus strand of JBMOHG010000127.1, from coordinate 6,483 downwards.
CGTCAATTTCTTTGGGTAATAAAACACCTCTTCAGGTTGCCTTTTTGTAATTAAATCACCAGTATCCCATTTTCCATTTCCATTCATATCTAAAAACATACGTACATAATAGTCACCGGGTTTCAGATATTCAAAAACTGTTCCTTTGGTTGATGCAGGTTTCGATGCTAGCAAAACATCCTTTGCATCTAATACTTGTAATACAGCTTTTGGAGTAAATTCCGACAAGAACATTTTTACACTTGAGTATTCGTCCAATGAGCGAATTTTAAATTTCTCTGATAATTTGTTTGACGTTTTATTATAAATACTCCTGAATGCTGCCGAATCTATCTGCAAATCATACGAATTCTCGGCAATCCATTTATAATCAATGGCAAAATTCATTTTTGTTGAATCAATTTGCCTCCATTTAAATGGAATCGTTTTGAAAACGGTGTCAATTTTCAGTCTCAATTTTATTTTTGAAATGTCAATATCAGCCAATGGAGTTTCAAATTGCAATAAAACCGGATTAAATATTTCGAAAGTAGGTTGAATATTACTTGTATATTTTAATGGTTCAACCTTCACAACGTTTTTAGAATTCTTTGACGGTTTTGGTTTGGCGCTTAAACGTATTTTGCGCATAGCAAGATTCAAAGTATCGGTTACAGACTGCAAATTCAAAAGCGAGTCAGATTTTAAATAAGTCATTGTCATCTTCAAAGTATCGGTATTCCAGACTAATGAATCAGTAATCCAATATGTCAGACTATCTAATGTATTATTTTTCTGAAGCATATATTTTCCATTCCAATCAAAATTCAATGGTTTTATTGTTGGCAGTTCTGTAGCAGTTGTATTGAAATATAAATTTATTGCAAAAGGTTCTTTGCGTTCTGCTTTTAGGAAGTATTGGCGTTTTTTATTCTCTTTAAAATAGCGCAAAGTTACATCATCCGGCAAAAACCGCGTTCCCATATAGGTTCTAACACTGTCAACGGTAATTGAATCTTTCCATACCGTGTCCTGCATTTGTTCAATTCGGGTAAAGGGTGAAATGATAGGTTCGTACAATGCCAATCCTTCGCCTGGTTGAAAAAAGTAATCACGATTGGCATCTCCTAAAGCATATATCTTATAAGTTCCATTTTTTACATTATCGATTGTAAAAAAGCCTTTATCATCTGTTTTGGCAATACGCAGAAATGGCTTTTTTGAAAAAATAGTATCACTTTTATCTTTGTAAATCCCAACATAAATGCCAGCTAACGGATTCAAATCCTCAGCATTTATAACCGTTCCTGAAATTTTCAGTGTATCAATTTCCCCACCTGTAGAAAAAGAAAACCGAAAGTTTTTAAGTATATTTTTCTCATTCAAATCAACTATTGCATTTCCAAAATTTATAGTATAAGTAGTACTGTCTAATAGATTTTCATTAAATTCAACAGACAATTTTCGCCCAAATGACTTTACATCTGGTGGTTTTACTTGTGGTGGAGAAATAATCACATTTTCTGATGATTTTTCGATTGATATAATTTCATCAAAATCGATCTCAATCTGCTTTTTGTTATAATAAAGTGCTCCATCCTTCGGAAATGATTTTAAGACTTTTGGAGGCGTTTCATCTTTCGGACCACCTGTTGGCCCTTGCGCTCTGTTGGCACAGGCGTAAACAATGAAAAGTGCTACAATATAAAGAAGAATTATTTTGATTTTTGGAAACTTCATTTGTATGAAATATTTTTAGTTTGGAAAGTTGTAAAATAAATGCGTTATAACTTATTGATTCATTGTCATTACCTTATGTCCGATTCTGCAACGCAAGCATTTTTTTTCGTCACAGTATTGTTTTTTAAGTTGTAAAAGTGCTTGTGAATCATAAGCTGACTCGCATATTAATCCCATTTCCTGCCAACCGTTTACAATAGAATTTCTTTCGCTTGGTATTTGCTCCAAAATTTGTATGGCCTTATCCTTTAAATCTTGATTATTTTTCTGATAAGCATAGCAAAATAAAAAGGGAATTACTGTATTGATAAGTATTCCATTTATTGATTGTGAGCCTATATTTTTATTTTTTTTTGCACTTTGGTGAGTGAATAAATAATGTGTTTGCCAATACATTGAAGGTGCACAGGCAAATATCGAACGCAAATAATCAATATCAGGATGACTTACTATTTTTGAGAATAACTTTGAAGATGAATGTATCAAAGATGCAAACTGAGCAATGCGAACATGAGGAAAATTATCAGGTCGCAATCGAAGCAACTTCCATTGCGAAGCATTCATTGGCTGTAATGAAAATTTAGCCCGCAAAAAATCATATTCTTTTTTCAGTAGCAAGGTGTATTCATCCGAAATCTCAATTTCGAGCAATCCTGCTTGCCCAAAAAGCATGGCTTCAATTTCAAAAAGATTGTCTTTGTGTTTACCCAATGCCGATAATGGTAATGATTTTGCTAACGTTTCAAACGCTTGACTATTTGTTCCAAAACCGAAATTTCGAGCCAGAGTTATATAAAAAGCCTCTTCCCAATGTTGGTTATTTTCAGTTAGTAAATCATTAATAGCTTGCATTTTTTGCTCCAAACGCTCCGACAGTAATGCATTTTTCCAACTTTGAATAAAAATGCCCGGTACCGCCCCAATTTTACTTTCGCACGGAATCCATTTTTGTTCGGTTATCAACTGCTCATAATTAGTTTCGATCTGTTTTGGAAAAACCAATTCCAGTTGAGGAATCCGTTCTCCATCAATTCGATACACCTCACCGTCAGCATGAGAAACAATGTGAAGAATAACGCTATCGTAAGCTTTATCTGTTTGATGATTGTGTCTGTTCCAATCAGATGATAAGGTGTGAATCTCTACATTACCTGCCCAAAGTGTATCTCCGATTTTAATTTTCGCATTAAAAAAATCGGGACCGGCATCAGTATTGTATTTGCCCACATCCACTACTTCTACAGTCTCATTGTCAGTCGTTTTTAGATCATGAGAAGTGAAGAGCTTATGTTGCCATACGTAATGTAAAATGGATTCTTTCATCGTTGTAAACATTTATAAAACACCAAATTCAAATCCTTTCGCTTTCCACCATTCTATCGCTTGAGGCAAAACGCTCAGAACATTTTCTTTTGCTTTGATTGAATCATGAAAAACTACAATAGAACCATTTCGTAAATGACGTTTAATGGTTTTTAAAATTATCTCAGGTTTTATTTTCCGATTATAATCATGTGTTATCAAATCCCACATAACAATCTTATAATCAGGTTCTAGAGTTCGTTTCTGTTTGAAGGTTATTCTTCCATAAGGTGGTCGAAACAATTTGCTGTCAATGAATTCAGCAGCCCTGCGAACATTATTTATATAATCATCAGTTGAAGTGGAAAAGCCTTTTAAATGATTAAATGTATGATTTCCGGTTTTGTGTCCACGATTTAAAACATCGTTATAAACTTCAGGATATTTTGCAACATTTTCGGCTACACAAAAAAAAGTAGCTTTAATACCATAATTATCTAAAATATCAAGAACCAACGGTGTTACTTCAGGCACTGGCCCATCATCGAAAGTAAGATAAATTACTTTCGATGATGGATGCTTGCGCCAGATTACTTTTCCCCATAAAGGACGCAGAATGCGTGGAAACTGAACATTCATTTACATTTGCACCCTTTTGGTATATTCCATATAACGAGGCAGGAATTTATCAATAATCGTCTTTTGTTTTGCCTCGTCACAAATTCTCATTACTTGATTCAGAACAGCCATATTATGCCCGATCCGATTATTTACACTATTTCGTTGCGATGTGTTCAGGTTCAGATACCAATCTAAATTTTCAACACAATCTTTTGCCACATCGTTCATTATGGCATTTCCTTTTGCTGAGTCTCCTAATTTATAATAGAAATCAGCTAGTTGAGTTGAAGTATAATCGTGACGAACTGTATTTCCGGGAATTACTTTATTACAATAATCCAAAGCTTTTTGGGCACGTACAGAATCACCTTTCATAACCAGAGCTCCAATAAGTTGTGAAAACATCATCCTATGGGTGCGGCACATTCGCAATATATTTTCATCGAGATATACTTTTGGGTTTTCAATGCCACCGTAGCGGAATTTAGTCATCATGTTATTATACATTTCATCAACATTCACACCCGAACCAGCACCCTTCACTCCTACCGGTAAAATCTGATAAGCCATTCCTGTCAATTCAAAATGATCATTAAGACCCAAATAATAATCATCTCCCACAGTCACTGCAAAGTAAATCGGACGTTTCCAGTTGTTTTCTTTCAACATTTCGAGTATCATCAATTCACTTTTTGTTAATCGTCTACCTAGAGTAATATCGATTTGTGGAATTATTTCAGAAGCTCTTGTCATTGGCAATGTTCCCGATTCAACAACTTGCTGAGCATCAACCGGTAAAAACAAATGATTTGTTGGAATAAATGATTCACCATCTCTTTTGGTTTGTGGATCGGGACTTAAAATAAAATCGAATGCAGTTTTTATATCCAGATTTGGAATCATAGAGTCAACCCACATCACTTCATTTTTACCAGCAGCATAATCCTTTGCTTGCCACGAAATTGGAAGTGGTTCAGATGTATAAGCACCGCGTTTCATTTGTCCAATGTACCAGTCGGTTTGCAAATAACTTAAATTACAAACACGAACATCAGTTCTGTTACCCTCCACTTCCTGATTGTACCAAAGTGGGAAAGTATCATTATCTCCATTAGAAAAAATAATGGCATTTGGTTTACATGAAGCTAAATAGTTACCTCCAAAATCGCGAGCCGTATAACGACCACTTCTATCATGATCATCCCAGTTTTGCTGAGCCATTAATGCAGGAACACCTAAACAACAAATAGTTACTAAAACTGCATTTGCAGTGCGTGGCAGGTATTTATCCAATGCTTTTATGATTCCCAAAACTCCCAAACCAATCCAAATTGCAAAAGCATAAAAAGAGCCTGAATATGCATAATCACGTTCACGAGGTTGATATGGTGTTTGATTCAAATAAATTACAATTGCAATACCTGTAAGGACAAATAATAATGTAGTAATCCAAAAGCCCTGAAGTCCTTTTTTACCACCATAAATTAAAAACAACATCCCGAATATTCCCAGCAACAACGGTAATAAAAAATAGGTATTATGTGCTTTGTTGTTGGCTAGTTCTGATGGCAAATTGGATTGATCACCTACCAACATATTGTCGATAAAGCCAATACCGGTAATCCAGTTACCGCGATCAATTTCGCCATAACCCTGAAAATCATTTTGGCGACCACTAAAATTCCACATAAAATAACGCCAATACATGAAATTCAATTGATAATCGAAGAAGAACCGCAAATTTTCACCAAAAGTGGGTTTTACATCGCTTTTTTGTTGACCGCAATAATCATAATTAACCGTTGTACCGGTAATTTTTCCCCAAGCTTTGTATGCTTCAATATGCTGTGGAGTAGTACTATACATACGTGGAAATAACATATCAAAACGTTCGTCCATCACATAATCGGTTTTGTAGCCCGTAATTACGTATTCATCTTTTTCCGAAGGCGAAGTTTTTGCTTTTGGAGCATAAGATGCTTCACCCTGCTTTTGTTGGGGCACACACATATTACCTTCTACATTCAGTTTTACCGGAGCATTATAAACCGAGCCATAAAGCAACGGACGATCACCATATTGTTCACGATTAAGATAATACTTCAACGAAAAAACATTATCAGGGGAGTTTTGATCCATTGGCGGTTTTGCCGACGACCTTATTACAATCACTGCATACGAAGAATAACCAATTAAAACTACAGTTACCATCAACAATGATGTGTTTATCCAGCGCGGATTTACCATTCCTTTTTTGAAATAAAAGAACAGACTCATTCCGGTAATTATCAACAATCCTACAAAAATATGTGCTCCAAAAAATGGAATACCTACAATTGTCAAAGCCAAAACGAATGAAATGGCCATTCGGATATAACTTTTATTAAAATAAGATTCGTAAATAGCCCATGTCAGAATTGTCAACGTAGATACAATATATACATACAAACCAGTATTATAAGCAAATCCAAATGTGTTTACAAACAACAATTCGAACCAACTGGCTACTTCTACCGAGCCGGGAATAATACCGTACAAAACTGCCCCAAGAATAACTACTGAAGCCAAAAATGCCAATAATACTCCTTTGGTGGAAGGCTTGTAGTTTTTAAAATAATAAACCAACACGAGTGCCGGAATGGCTAATAAATTGAGTAAGTGGACACCGATAGAAATACCCATCAGGTAAGCAATAAGTATCAGCCATCGGTCGGAACCTGCTCTGTCGGCCACTCTTTCCCATTTGAGTATTAGCCAGAAAACTATAGCAGTAAAAAACGATGAATAAGCATAAACCTCACCTTCGACAGCCGAAAACCAAAATGAATCGGAAAATGTATA
>JBMOHG010000126.1:0-8319 GCA_049317965.1 Paludibacter sp. | reverse complement strand
AATCACGGTTTCGTCTACCATCTCATAAGCAGGTGCCACTATAAACGGATATTTTTTAACGTCAAAACTATCTGTTTCGGCTATAAAAGTTACGGGGCAAGCCATCGATTTTAGCTTCTGATAATAACTGTAATAATGTCGCCAGGTATCCCAAGAGTTGGTTACTTTTGTGGTTTCCATTGACATCAAGTTATCTTGTTTCCAAAGAAAAGCAGTGGTACGCCCAGCTACTTCAGCAGGTATTTGTTCCCGTTTAGAATTGATTTTCAAGGCATTAATTTCCTTAATAGCTTGCACGTATTCTTGTCCGCCTGGCGAAACAGTTACGCCATCGGTTTCTATTATGCCTTTATGGAACTGCTCACCACCAAACAACGGTTGACGAAAACGGTAGGTACAAATAAACTTTTCGCCTAACCCAAAGCAGTGCCAAATCCACATCCGCACTGCACCTGGAAATGGTTGTGCATTCCATTGTCCCCAATTGATTTGTCCTGGTTGCAATTCCATAATGCCCGTAAAACCTTTCATCGATCGTGCCATTTCGCCCGAAAACGAAAGTTCCATACCGCTTCCCAAGCGATAACCCAAATCACCTTTTGGGGCATCTAAATAGGTGGACAACAAATACATGGTATGCGATGCAAAGTCGAGGTCATTGCGACTACGAAACAAATCCACCATTGGCAGAAATCTATAATAGGCAAAATTGGTAGTAATCCATTGAGATGGAGAAATGCTAGAACGCAGTAAATTTGCTTGATATCGGAGAGCGGCAGCCAAAGCATCAGCAGTATAGCGTTTGAAATCGAGAAAAGCATGTGGATTTCCGTTGTGATTTTTGGCATTCGGAATGGCAATTAGTTCGAAGTTATTGTAGGTAAAACTCCAAAAAGCTGCACCCCAAGCTCTATTTAGCTTATCAATCGTACTGTATTTTTTCTTCAACCACACCCGAAAATCGGCTTGTGCAAAATCGGAATAATCATAAAAACCTTCGATGTGTGGTTCATTGTCAATTTGCCAACCACAAACGGCAGGATTTTTTCCGTATCGACGGGTCATCTCGTCCACCACTTTTTTAATATATGCCTGATAAATTGGATTTGCTCCATTGGCATTCAAGCGCATACCGTGATTGACAATATAACCTGCTTCATCTTTTACTAAAATTTCGGGATGTTTAGTGGTGAGCCAAGCAGGCGGACAAGGACTTGGTGTACACATTATTACTTTCAAACCGTATTTGGCAGCCAGTTCCACATTTTTATCCAACCACGAAAAGTCAAATTTTCCTTCCTCCGGTTCAATTCTTGCCCACGCAAACTCGGCAAAATGTGTGAATTCAAAACCCAATTCAGACATGCGCTTTAGGTCACGTTCCCATTGGCTTTCGTCCCAATGCTCAGGATAATAGTACGCACCAATGGGCATTACTGACTTGCCAAGATTTAATTTAACGGATGATTGAGATTGTACTGAAAATACAATGAATAAAAAGAATATAAAAATTTGTGGTTTTCGCATGGTGATTCAGAATAAGGTCGAAATAAAAAATCGCTGCAACTATAAAAATCAGACGAAGAAATTTCCGTTTTACCTTAAATGAAAACCAAACAAATTGAGGTTTTTGTGCTGTTTTTACGTCTAAAAGTTGAAACATAATATTCAAAATCATGACCAGAAATATACGATGTATTCTTTTTCTCTTTTTTTTAGCATTTCAGAGTTCATTTTACGGACAGAAAGTGGTGGATATTTCGGGAATTGAAATACAAAAAAAGAACGACCAAATCCAACATTTCGATTCTATTGCTTTTCTGTGCACCGACACAGTTTACAAGGAATACCTGCAAGGAAGAAAAATCGACAATAATGAACCGGCAAAAGCTATTCTTTCGTACCTCGATAAAAGTGTAAAGCTGGTTTTAAAAAACATATCAAAACCTAACTCTAAAAAAGAAAAAGTGGTACTATGGCAAATCTACAATATGGGCTACATTATTCAAACCAATAAAGGGAATATCGGAATCGACATTCATTGTCGTGACGCCAAACGATTTGCAAAACACATTGATGCACTGCTAATTACACATTCACATTTTGATCATTATCGCCGTGATTTGATTGACGAAATGAAAAGGCTCCATAAACCTGTTATCAGTAATTGGGTGGACAACGATTACAAAACAGACACTGTAAAAACTTTTTCAGTTGGGAATTTCAATATCACTACCCATTTGGGTGATCATTATTTTTGGAAGAAAGAAAGTAACAATGATATGCTGATGTTTGAAATTGAAACCTATGGGGTGAAAATTCTTCATACAGGCGACAATAGTAGCTCATCAAAACTTACAGATTTTCAAAACATAGATGTATTTATTTTTCATCACGATATTATTAAATCGCTTTCTGAGGCAGTAGCGATTGTTAAACCCAAACTCACGATATTATCGCACATTATGGAATTGGGGCATCCTCGAACAGTAAATGGATACCGATGGACTTACGCACATGCATTTGAAAAACAAAAATTAATTGTTAACGAAAAAAGTATTATAATGTTTTGGGGAGAATGTTTGAAATTAAAATGATAAGTTTAGTCAAACTTTAAATTTGTCATTATTGAGAATTTTCGAGTGTTGATTGTATTTTTCTCTACGAATGTCAAATTGCCTTTTTCTAACTTCAAACTCTCAACTCCTTTAAAATCAACAGGAATCTCCATTTCAAAACTGATATAGGATTTTTCAATAGTTTCAGTAGCGTCCAAAAAGAAAAATGACTGTCTGCCATGAAAGCGGGTATCGACTGCCAATAACTCTTGGTACGATTTTCCTATACCAGTGGTTCCAAATTCCAGCCCTTTTGCCCACAATTTTCCGTCTACCCATTGCTGCCAAAGGTTAAGCCACGGATAGTCCTTTGTTTTCCAAATATAACCCACCAACATTTTTTTGTTGGGTGTGGCAGCTATTATCCAACCAATACTATCGGTAAAAATATGGGTAGAAACATAGCTGTTTTTATTATTCGAAGTGGACAAATCAAGCGGTGTTTTGGTGCTGTCGGCATAAGCATTCGGGAATACAAACTCGTAAGCGGCAGGATTTGGATAACACATGGTTTGCAAAAATCCTTGTTTTGCATTGCTGTCAATCAGCGTAGTTGAGTCCAAAAATGGTACGCCAATAGTAGCATGTTGTACGATATTAAATAAGCGACCAACACTAGTTACATTCTTCACTTTTTCTGTCACTTTATATGCCGCATTGTTGGCATCCATTTGAATAGTCCGTTCCACGCTGATACCGTCAAGTGGTGCATTGCTAGTCATTTTGGCAAACCCTGCTTTCTGTGAGCTTTCCAATTTCCACTTATCGCGCCCTGCCTGTCCGTTGTGCGGTACACCTGCTTTCATCTCGCCTTCTGTAGGTGCTCCCCAGCGCCCTAAACACAAAAAGTGACCTTGAAAAACGGCACCACTTTTATTATTGGCAGGCATTTGTGCAGTGCTTACTTTCCAAGTAAACGGATTGATATTAATAGATTTTGTATGAAAATCAACAATGGCACCTCCTAGTAAATCAATGGATAATTGCGAGTTTGCATTTTCAAGTGAAATAATGGAAGATAGTTTATTTTTGGTTGTTTTTTTTACAGCCGAAAGGGTGAATACCATCAACACAAAACAAATCGTTGCAAAAAACCGATTATCTATTTTCATTTTTCACTCACTTTTACATTAAATGCACAAAACAATAAATACAGCGCACACGCTATAATAATCAGCACAGAGCCTATTTGAGAGCCAATTGCATCGGAACTTATTCCCATCAAGAACGGAATAATAGCACCACCAAAAATTGCTGTCACCATAAGTCCCGAAATCTCGTTTACTTTGTCGGGGCGGAGCTGAATTGCCATGGCGAAAATAATGGAAAATACATTGGCAATAGAAATTCCTACAATGGCAAAAATAGCAAAAATAGCATATTGACTCTGCACAAAAATCATTGCCACAAGGGCTGTCAATGCAATTACTATGCTTATTTTAAAGAACTTGATAGCTGAAAATTTCACCAATAATATCGCTCCCAAAAAAGCTCCGGCAGTTCGAAAAGCAAAATACATACTAGTTCCATATCCTGCATCTATCATACTCAATCCGCAACGCTCCATCAACAATTTTGGGGCAGCCGTGTTTACGCCTACATCAACGCCAACTACAAAAACAATCCCCAAAAACAAAAGCAAAATAGTTTTATCTTTCAAAATGGCAAAAACGCTTCCAAAGGAACTCACATCCGATTTGGGTTGGTTTTCTTCAATGGGTGTGAGCATTAACCAAGCCGTGGAAATTACAGTTATCAATGCATAAATGGGAAACATATATTGCCAATTGCCCAAAGTAGATGCCGCAAAAGCCGCAATAAACGGTCCGGCGAACGACGAAATGGCCTTTACAAACTGTCCGGCTGTAAGGCTCGAAGCCAACTTGTCGCCTTGTACCACATTGGTAAGCAAAGGATTAATAGCTACTTGCAAAATAGTATTGGCTATTCCAAGCAATGCAAAAGCAACTAATGTCATTGAAAAAGTATAAGCAATAAGCGGAATAACCATTGCCACAATGGTGATAATATTGCTTAGCAATACTGTTTTTTTGCGTCCTATTTTGTTCATTAACATACCTGTTGGCACTGAGAAAAACAAAAACATGGAGAACAGAGCTACGGGAATCATGTTGGACATGGTGTCGCTCAAACCGAAATCGGCTTTTACATGACTGGATGTAATCCCCACCACATCACAGAAACCCATGATAAAGAAACCGAAAAGTACAGGAAGAATTTTTGAAATTGAATTTGTGTTTTTCATATTTTTATTAGTATTTACGCTTTACGGGATATAGCGTTTTTAATGTTAGATTTTCGAGATATACATCTGTTATATCTTCTTTCCATTGATAATTGATTTGATAACTGGTGTTTGGCTTCGAATAAACCACTTCGCCTGTTTTGCTTTGGAAATAATTTTGAAACAGAATATTGCCTTTTCCGGGAGGCAGGTGCTGATTTGGAACTCCATTGGCAACAGGCGACCAGCTATGCCATGTGGGAATTTTCACCCGATTTCCTTGTATTAAATTAAGCCCGCTGTCGCCATCGTGAAAATTGATATCTACTTCCAACTCATTATCAATAACAACATTATATTTGCTAAAATTTTGAATTGCTAAATGGCGGATTCTTTTAATTTTTTCGTTGCAAATAAGCACATGGCGTGAATTGGAAATATTGTAATAACCCATGCCGCCATCGTTTTTATTATAACAGCGGTCGATATAGTTGCGCCGACATGTAATGTGGTCGGACAAAGTTATACGAATTGGATCACTGCCACTCCATAGTATATTGCAATTTTGCACCCAGCAATTTCGCGATTGATGAATCCAAACCTGCTCTACAAAAAGCGTAGTATCTCTCATTTCAGGCTTATGGAAAACATCTATCGTCCATGCTGCCGAAGCGGAATCTCTATCATTTGGTTCAAAATTAGCAGCGGTATATTTAATAGTCAAATTCTCAACTCCTGCATTTTCAATACCATGCAACAAGATAGCCCCTGTACGTTTTTGATTTGCTGTGCGCCAGAAATAACCATGAATTTTTACAGTCAAAAGTACTGAGTTTTTTGAAGCACCACGTAATATGACACCTGAACGGAGATTGATTGGCTCACTAATTACATATTCGCCGGGCAAAAGCAACAAAACGCCACCCTTTTTTGCGACTGAATCAATCGCTTTTTGGAGGTTGGCTTTTGGTGTAATTTTCATTTGGATTTTCGTTTCTAACGAATCCGGAATACCACCTTCAACACCTGCTTTTGCCCATTCAGCCATTGCCGGAAAACGAGAATCAAGCAGTGCAGAATCCAATTTCCAACCGCTGTCACCGTAGGATTGGGAAAAAAGGGAGAGGGAGATAAACAAGAAAATAACCCCCAGCCCCAAAAAGGGGATTCTAAAGAGTGCTTGAAGGTATTTTTTCATATTTTGCGACTGTTTTTCATATACTTGGTCTTATTCCCCTTTAGGGGTAAGGGGTTCTTATAAATCTTATTCACCTTTAGGGGTTAGGGGCAACACAAACTTCTCCTTTTTCGCAGTCGAAAAACCTGCCTCATTCATAAAATACCCCAAGGTTACCACACCGCGTGGATAAAAACAGCCAATCCAAGATTGATTTTCGTTTATTTGCCCATCGTCGTACGTATAAGGCGAATTTACATTGTGCTGATAAACAAAACGCACCGAATTATTGGTAGAACTGAACCAACGCTGAGCTACAATATCCGAAACCATAATTTTGCTGTACCAAGTGGGTGTTTCGCCCGAAGTGAGGGTAATACCATACGATTTAAGCGACATTGGATACGCCTTTTCGTAGGTGCTTTTGAGCAATTTGGCTGTTTCTGCAATAATTGGCGATTTCATATCCGTAAATCCTGGATACATCAATGCATCGCCCAAAACAACAGACATCTGATTGCCATCGGCGTATTTTTTATCCAGCGAAACCGGAATATAGCCGTATTGCTTTTGGGCTTTTTTGAGCGTTGCCAGAATCTTTTTGGCTTCGGCTTCGTAAAAAATTGCTTGTCGCAATCGCAGTGCTTCGTTGGGCACATCGAGGATGTTTTTGAAACCCTGACCTTCGCCGTCGCTCATTTTTACCAATTCCCCAATTTCGTGATCGCCAGTGGTTATTAGCGACCGAAACATTTCGGCAGCCATGGTGTATGCAGCGATTTGTTTCACTCCCACGTAAGTATTTTCGGTGTAAACGCGTAGCGATTTACTCGAGTCGAAAGTAGACCAACCCTGAGCATGGTCTACTATGCCGTTGCCATCAATATCGCGGTTTACAAGCGAGTGTAACAACATTTCTACAAAACCCAATTTCTGTTTCACAAACTCATCGTCGCCCGAAATTTTCCAGTACCAATAGAGTAGCATGGCATAATTGGTATTTTCCTCGGCAGCCATATACGGTCCGAAATCATAATCGGACGATTCACTAATATAAGGATAATCACCTACATCGTGCATCAGGTACGGACCATATTCGGCCGCACTATAACCCTGATAAAAAGCCTTCCGGCCACGTTCAGGCTCACGCTTCACTCGTTCGAACGACACATAGTTTGTCCATTGTTGCAATTGCATTTTCAACCGCCAGGGGTTAAATAAAGCTACAAGTTCGGTTTCGTGCGCCACATCTACTGTACTTTGGTGTTTAAAACGGCCCTCTAACAGATAGAAATACGGACGCTGTTTTTCGTCAATCAATAAAAAAGTATTGGCCAAATCGGCATGAAAAGTAAGCGCCATCATCCATTTATCCTTACCCGAAAGTTTGGAACGTAGTAATAAGTTTTCGAACTGAACCGAGGCAGCCAAATTATTATCGAAATTGGCTTTGGCATACGCTTTTACTTCGTCAATATTTTTCCAAAATGAAGTGTAATAATATTTCAAATCGCTATTAATGCGATTATCGCGTTGCACCCTACCGTCATAATAAGTAGAATAACTGTAATTTACATTTTCAACTGCTTTTGGCGCAATGTTCAAGTCGTAACTCAAACCATTGAAAGCTTCTTTTTGAAAACCCCATGTTTTTACGTTCAAACTTTCCAACGCAATCAAAGCATTTCCTGCTGTTTGGTCTTTGTAATACATTTCGTTGGCAATGCGACCGTAACCATAACCCCACACTGCATATTCCATGGTGGGGTTATAAGGAAGTTTTTTCAGTCCTACTAACAATTTGCCTTTTATAGCCGTTTCGCTGTTGTTTTTCAATTGTACCAATAGATAAAAAAACGGTGAAACCTGCAATTTTATCGCATCTGTTTCGTCAAGGGTTTTGGCGGGCGTGAAAGGCGAAACCACCGTAACCGACACTTCCAATCCTTTTGAAGATGTTCCTTTGAGTTGCATGCCCGTCATGGCAAGTTGCATGGTTTGGTTTTGCAGAAACGATGATTGGATAAGTGGATTTGCTAAACGAAAAATCTCCATCTTTCCATCTTGCTCCACACCAACCAACAACTCCGAAAATTCATCCGAATCGAATCCCAACGCACCGGTGTGAATGCCACGTTTTCCACTGAAAAAATTAAGCGAAAATCGGCTTCCCATGCGGGAATTTAAAATGCCAAGTTGCGAATCATCGTTGATTGAAATGGCGGGCATATCTTTATCAATAGGAAGTTCATTTTTTGAAAATCCTAAAAATGAAAAAC
>JBMOHG010000125.1:0-8320 GCA_049317965.1 Paludibacter sp. | reverse complement strand
TATAAGGTACAAATGCATAAACGCCATCACCTAAATCCTTTGGACGGGGAACAATTGTATTCACACCCAAAATAGCAGATTGTGGCAGGTTAATTACCGGAGTAAACATTTCAACACCATACGCACCAAGATTTGAAACGGTGAATGTAGCTGCTTCGGCTGCCAATAATTCAGGTGAAATAGCCCCTTTTTTACAAGCATTGGCCACTTCTTTCAACTGATTTGAAAGTCCAATGATAGATAAATCGTCGGCATTGCGCACCGCAGGAACCATCAAACCACGTTCGGTATCAACAGCTAGTCCGAGGTGAACTTTGTTGAATAAACGCATCGATTCGCCCAGAAAGTGAGAATTTGCATTCGGAAATTTTTTCAATGCTTTTACTACTGCAAAGCATACAAAATCATTTATGGTCAAATTGGCCGACAAAGTTCCGGCTTCGAATGCTTTTTTGGCTTTCTTGCGTAAGTTCTGAATATTACGTGCATCAGCTCCCAAATGGTGAGTAAGTTGTGCTGAGTTTTGCAATGACGAATGCATCGCTTTTGCTATCAACTTACGCATATTTGAAAGTTTCTTATCTTCATAATCCACGCCATAAACAGCATTTACAGGTGCTGCTAAATCAGTTGATTTTGCAGTTCCGGCAAGACCTGAACCTGCACCTTGTGGTTGTATACCTTCTTCGGCAGCAATTTTCTTAGCCAATGGAGTTAGTTTTGGGCGGTTTTCCAATGCAGCCAACACATCTTTTTCAATAACACGACCAGCAGGACCTGAACCAGTCAATTCGCTTGCATTCAATGCTTCTTTTGTAGCTAAGTTTTTAGCGCGTGGTGAAACGAAAGATTGTAGATTTGAAGATGAATTAATTTGAAGATTTGAAGATTCAATTACTACAACTGCTTCTTCTTTTGCAGGTTCAGCATCTTGGTTCTTGGTTCTTGGCTCTTGGCTCTCATTAGCAACTGGCGCACCACCTTGTAATAATCCGGCATAATCGTCACCGGGCTGACCGATAACCATCATGTCCAACAGCACGGCTACTTCGTCACCATCGCTATAAAAACTCTCAAGTACCACACCATCAACGGGAGATTCTTCTTCGAACGAAGCTTTATCAGTTTCGTAAGAGAACAATACATCGCCTTTTTTTACGATATCACCTTTTTTCTTTTTGATTTCGGTAATAATACAACTTTCTACCGATTGCCCTTGTTTAGGCAGAATAACTACTACAGCCATGTTTTTTATTTATATTTTGATCCCTAACCCCAAAAGGGGAATAAGAAAGTCATTAGATTTTAAAATTATATACAATTTTATTACCTCCCCTTTAGGGGTCGGGGGTCATAAGCCGGTTACGGTTAAGAATTTTTGATAAGCCTCTGACCATATTCCAGCATCTTGTGGCAAGAATTCGTCCAATTGAACTGATTCACTAATTATTTGACGCATTTCCAGTAACGAATCAACACATCCTGCAGCTTTAGCCTGTATCATAATATTCCCAATTGCAGTTGCTTCAGAAGGACCAGCAACAACAGGAATTCCAATTGAATTGGCAGTCCATTGATTCAATAACGGATTCTTTGAGCCACCACCAATTACGTGCAATTTTTCAATTGGAAATGGTGCCAATTCTTTAAGTAATCCAAGAACATATTTATATTTTAATGACAGACTTTCGAAAATACAACGCACAAATTCGGCATGACTCGAAGGGACTGTTTGTCCTGTTGCATGACAATATTCTACTATTGCAGCAGTCATACTTGCCGGATTGGCAAACGAAGCATGGTCAGTATCCAACAATGATTGGAATGCAGGAACCGTATCGGCCATTTGCACCAATTTTTCATAAGCATAAGTGATTCCCTCTTTTTTCCATTCTTTCAGACATTGTTCCAATAACCACATGCCGGTAATATTCTTTAGAAAACGGGTTGTACCTTCTACACCACCTTCGTTGGTAAAGTTCAGTGCAAAAGTTTCTTCGTTAATAATGGCATCTTTCACTTCAATGCCCATTAATGACCAAGTTCCAGAGCTGAGGTATGCGAAATTTTCGTTTGCAGCAGGAACTGCAGCTACAGCAGCACCTGTATCATGTCCGGCAACTGCCACCACATTTACCTTACCCAATTCACTTTCTTCGGCAATATCATCACGTAAAGTGCCAATAACATGACCCGGCATAACAATTTCACCTAAGATTGAAGGTGAAACACCGGCTCTTTCTAGCAATTCAGCATCAAACTGTTTAGTCCGTGGGTTTAATATTTGTGAGGTAGAAGCAATGGTATATTCCACGACTTTATTGCCTGTAAGCATATAAGCCAACGCATCAGGCATAAATAAAATTTCTTTGGTGGCTTTTAATAATGAATTATTAGCTATACTTAATGCAAAAAGTTGGTACAAACTATTGAAATTCATCACTTGAATTCCGGTGAGGTCATATACTTTTTCGCGAGGAACAATTTCGAAGTATTTTTCGGGAGCACCTACTGTATGAGGGTCACGGTATGCATAAGGAGCGCCAAGAATTGAGCCATCTTCGGCTATCAGGGCAAAGTCAACGCCCCATGTATCAATACCAATAGAAGTGATTTCAATACCTTCGTTTTTAGCAGCAACCAACCCGGCTTTCAGATGCTCGAATAATGAATAGATGTTCCAATGAAAATGATCTCCGATTTGAAGCATTTGGTTGGGAAAACGGGTAAGTTCTTTCATCTGAAGTCGACCGTTCTCAATAGTACCGAGGATAGAACGACCACTTGTTGCACCTAGGTCGAATGCTAAGAATGACTTGTTTTTCATGAACGTTTTTTAAAGTTGGTGCAAAGGTATTTATACTAAAAGTAATATTGTACAGAAATTTGACAATAAAACTATATTTTTTGATGGGTAGTAAAAAAAGTTGAAATTCACCGTTAATTCAAAAATCTTTATAAATTATTGATTAATGCTTATCAAAGACTTAGCTATGCTGAACTATGCTGCAAATATAACACAAAGAATTATGTACTAAATACGATATTTTTATGTTTTAAAACACAAATGGGGTACTACTTATGATTGGGAAGGAAAATATTTTTTGAAGAAATAGTTAGATATTCATTAGAAAAGAAAACCAGTTTACAACTTCAAATCAGTTAAATCAAAAATCTGGAATTATTCTATTTTTAAAAATTTCTTTTGATTATGATCGAAATTATAAATTTCGCCGGTTTCAATAATATAATACCACCCGAAAATATTGATTTCATTCTTTTTAAATTTCTCATTTATATAAGGATAGCTCAATAAATGTTTCATTTGTTCTACAATATTAAGCTGTTCGGTCATCCATTCTCTCTTTTTTTCATCTATCTCATTACCCATAAGTTTAATTACCTTTGGGACTACCGGCTGTGCTAGTTCAAGCCATTTTTTGGTATGCGGTATGTTTTTTAAAAAACTATCTTCGAGATAAAGGGCGTTGCAACCACCACAATTTGAATGACCACAAATTACTATATTAGTGACATTTAGAATTTTGACGGCATATTCGATAGCAGAAGTGGTGGCTAAAAAATCGTTTGAAGTACGGTAAATTGGTACCAGATTTGCAATATTTCTGATAACAAAAAGTTCACCGGGTAATGTTTTGGTAATTAAATTTGGAACCAATCTGGAATCGGAACACCCTATAAATAAAGTATGTGGAGATTGATTATTTCCAATTTTTTCAAATAATTCTTTGTGTTCAAGAAAATCAGTTGTATTAAATTCCTTAACTCCATCAAAAAGTGAATCCATTATCATTTGCTTAAATTAATTGCTATTAAAACAAAAACAAGCAACTTCGATATAAGTTCTATTTAATTGCAAAAAGATAGCTAATCAAATTATTTCTCTACCGAAAGGTGTTAATGCCAGCCCGGCAAGTTTGAAATGCTGTTTTGCAAAAGGAATTCCGATGATTGTAATGGCAAATAAAACTCCGAAAAGCACATGGGTTAAACTAATCCATATACCTCCAACGAAAAACCATATAATGTTCATAATTGTAGACAAGCAGCCCGAACTTGTGGCACTTTTTCTAATTTCACTCCCAAAAGGCCATAGTGCTAATATCGCTAATTTCATTGTTTGAATTCCAAATGGGATTCCCACAATGGTTATCATCATGGCTATACTGGAAATTACATATTCCAAAGCAATAAGAGCGCCACCAAAAACCAACCAAATTATATTTCCTAGTAATTTCATCTTCTATTTTTATTAGTTGTATTAAAAACCTTGTAAATCAAGTTTATCACTGTCAATCATGGTCACCCACTTACCCATTTTCTTTTGAATAACACGAAAATGATGTTGTTCATCGGGAGAAATAAGTGAAATGGCCTCACCCGGCGATTCTGCTCGTCCGGTGCGTCCAATGCGGTGAATGTAATCTTTTGGTGAACGAGGCAATTCATAATTAATTACAAACGGTAAAAATTGAATATCAATACCCCTGGATATCAAATCAGTAGCAACCAATACCCGAACTTCGCCCGATTTAAATTTGCTCAACGCTTCGGTTCTGGCACCCTGACTTTTCTTGCTATGAATAGCGGCTGCTTTAATACCATTTTTACGAAGTTTATCGGAGATATTGTCCGCCTTGTAAATTGAATCGGCAAATACAAGCACTTGCTTCATGTTAAATGTTTTAATCAAATAACGCAAAAGTGGTCCCTTTTTCTCTTCTGACACAAAATAACCCAATTGGGAAATCAAATCTAAATTATTTTCTTCCTGCTCAATTTTTATTACAATTGGGTTCTGCAACAAAATTTGATTAATTCGCGTCACATCATCATTTAAAGTTGCTGAAAACAATAAGTTTTGACGTTTCTTTGGCAATAACTTGAAAATCAGACTCATTTCTTCTCTGAACCCCAAATTCAACATTTTGTCGGCCTCGTCGAGTACCAAAGATTCAATTTCAGACAAGTGAACAGCTTTCGATTCAACCAATTCTAGCAAACGCCCAGGAGTTGCAACCAAAATATTTACACCTTGTAATGCCATCATTTGCGGATTGATGGACACACCACCGTAAACGGCAAGGGTTTTTGGTCGTTGGAGCATTGCCCCACTATAAGTAATGAAAACTTCGCTTACCTGCATGGCGAGTTCGCGTGTGGGAACCAAAACCAACACATTAACAAAACGATTCTTAGTCTGCAGCTTACCCTGCAAATTCATCAAAATCGGTAAAACATAACTAATTGTTTTACCCGAACCGGTTTTGGCAATTCCCAACACATCTCTTTTCTTTAGAATTGCCGGAATAGCTTCTTGCTGAATTGGATATGACTGAGTTAAATCCGTATCGGCTAAAGCTTTTAATAATGCGGGAGATAATCCTAAAGATTCAAATGACATGTATTGTTATTATTGAAAGCGTTTCGTTTTTTTAATTTTGTTTGTTTTCGTTCTTCTTTTTTTTGTCCAAAAGAATGTAAATGATAGGCAAAATACCAACCGTATTAAAAATGGCAATGCAAATAAACCAAATAGGTTCATTGTTTCGTCCGGCACGCCACAATGCTAATAATCTCCAAACAACGTCCCAGACTACTATACATACAATTACCGGCATAAACCACGATAAAGTGGTCATCAAATTCTGAAGTTCATACATTTTCTCTAAATTTAAAGTTTGACAAAAATTTGAAATAACACTTTGCAAAAATACAAAATAATCTAACAATCAATTATTTTATAGCGATTTATTATTTTGATTATGACATTCTTCCCTTATAATCTTCATACCCAAATTCACGTATCAATTTGAACTCATTTTCTTTGGTCCAAATTCCAATACTCGGATGCGAAACGCCATTAAACATAGTGGTTTTGACCAAAGTATAGTGAATCATATCTTCAAAAACTATTCTGTCGCCAATTTTTAATTCCTTCTCAAACGACCAGTCACCATAAAAGTCACCCGACAAGCAACTGTTTCCACCCATGCGATAAGTCGGTTTACCCACAACAGCATCTGTAGCTCCAACAATTGTAGGTTTGTATGGCATTTCGAGGCAGTCGGGCATGTGACATGAGAATGAAACATCCAACATTGCAGTTTTAATTCCTTTATTTTCAACAATATCAATTACACTTGAAACCAACACGCCGGTTCGCCAGGCAAAAGCACTTCCGGGCTCCAGAATTAATTGTAAATGGGGATATTTAGCGTTGAAATTTTTCAATAGTGAAATTAAATGTTCGGTATCGTAACCTTCACGAGTCATTAAATGTCCGCCGCCCATATTCAACCATTTTATTTGCGAAAAAAACTTTCCGAATTTTTCGTCCACCACTGCCAATGTCCTTTCTAAATCATAAGAAGTTGATTCGCATAGCGTATGAAAATGAAGTCCTTCAACGCCTTCGGGTAATTTATCACCCAATAAATCGGCAACCACTCCAAGCCGGGAACCGGGAGCGCAGGGGTTATATAAATCAGTTTCAACATCCGAAAATTCAGGATTAATTCGTAAACCGCACGAAATATTTTCAAACTGACTTTGTGGATAAAACCGCTCGAATTGTTGCAAAGAATTGAAAGTTATATGACTACTGCAACGCATGATTTCGGGAAATTCACGGTCGGTGTATGCTGGACCATAAGTATGCGCTTTGCTGCCCATTTCCTCATAAGCCAATCGCGCTTCGGCCAGCGAACTTGCAGTAGAATATGGAATATATTCACGTACAATCGGAAACACGCTCCACAGAGCAAATGCTTTGAAAGCAAGTATAATTTCTACTCCGGCACGCTCTTTTACCGATTTAATTAATTCGAGATTTTTGCGAAATGCAACCTCATCAAGAACGTAGCAGGGGGAAGGGATAAATTGTGTCTGCACTATGATTTTTGTGATTAAATGATAAATATGATAATCGTTATGATTTAAATTTCGAGTTAGTTAGTCTTTTGAAATTCAAACTCTTTGAGCCAAAGTTTATTAAAAGCCCAATTTCTAAATTGTAAGCTTCAAGATAATTGATTGCTTGTGCCAAATGTACATCTTCCAGTTGAATTACAGCTTTAATTTCCACAGAAATAACATCTTCAACCAGAAAATCAACACGACGAGTTCCAATTCGAGCGTTCTTATAAAAAATAGGCATTTCAAACTCACGGCTAAAATTAAGTCCTTGAAGCTTCATTTCCATCTCAAGTGCTCGCTGATAAATTACCTCTTGAAAACCATTTCCAAGTATTTTATGAACTTCAAGAGCGCAACCAATTATTTTCTCAGTCAATGCGGAATACTTATATTGCTCATTAATCATAGTTGACTTCTTTTATTGTTTCAATATGAAAAATGACTGTTGCAATTAAAAAATTACATCAATCATTTTCCATTACTTTTAGAATATATAACTTGAGTAATTAAATCATAAACAATCATTTAATCACAAAAATCAAAGTTCAGACAGTTTACAATTCCAAATCAATATTGTGCAATTCGTGCCATGGTAAACCGTGGATGTTCAATTGTTCCATAAACGGATCCGGATTGAATTCTTCCACATTGTAAACGCCTGCTTTGCGCCATTCGCCTTTAAAAAACATCATTGCGCCAATCATGGCTGGAACTCCTGTAGTGTAGCTTACGCCTTGCGCACCGGTTTCTTTGTATGCTTCTTCGTGACTACAATTGTTATATATGTAATATGTCACTTCTTCTCCATCCTTCAAACCTTTGATACGGCAACCGATAGAAGTTTGTCCGGTATAGTTTTCACCCAAATCGCCTGGATTTGGAAGTACGGCTTTTAGGAATTGGATAGGAACGATTTTTTGTCCATTGTATTCCACTTCGTCAATGCGCGCCATGCCAATATTCTGAATAACACGTAAATGCGTCAAGTATTCAAGTCCGAAAGTCATCCAGAAACGGGCACGTTTAATAGTTGGATAGTTTTTTACCAACGATTCCAGCTCTTCGTGGTAAATCACATACGATTCTTTCGGACCAATTTCAGGGTAGTTCAATGGTTTATGAATCTGGTGTGGCTCTGTTTCAATCCATGCACCGTTTTCCCAGTATTTTCCACGTTGCGAAACTTCACGAATATTGATTTCCGGATTAAAGTTTGTGGCAAAAGCTTTACCATGGTCACCGGCATTACAGTCAACGATATCCAGATAATGAATTTCGTCGAAGTGATGTTTAGCGGCATAAGCAGTATAAATGCTGGTTACGCCAGGGTCGAATCCACAACCTAGAATAGCTGTAAGTCCTGCCTTTTCGAAACGTTCTT